>NZ_JAMYSE010000039.1:0-59383 GCF_040321795.1 Mesorhizobium sp. M0244
CGGGGGGGGGTGTCTCTGCCACACACCCCCCCCCCCCCCGCCCCCCCCCCCCCCCCCCCCCCCCCCCCCCCCCCCCCCCACCCTTGGGCCGGCGCCGGGCGGGCCCCCCCCCGGACAGTGCCAGCGGCACGGAAGCAGCCGAGGTGTTACCGTGCAAATCGACGGTCACCACCACCTTCCGCTCCTCTATCCCGAGCTTTTTGGCCGAAGCATCAATAATTCGTTTATTGGCTTGATGCGGCACGAACCAGTCGAGATCGGCGGCGCTGATGCCGGCCTGTGCGAACGTCGCCTCGATGACGTCGGTGATCATGCCGACCGCATGCTTGAACACTTCGCGGCCCTCCATCCGGAGATGCCCTACCGTTCCGGTGGTCGACGGCCCACCGTCGACGAAAAGCTTGTCCTTGTGGATGCCGTCGGAGCGCAGGCTGGCCGCCAGAACGCCTCGGTCGGCGATGCCGCCTGCCCCAGCGCCTGCTTCCAGCACCATTGCGCCGGCGCCGTCGCCGAACAAAACGCAGGTCGAGCGGTCGTTCCAGTCGAGAATCCGCGAAAACGTTTCCGAGCCGATCACCAGCACCCGTCTGGCCAAGCCGCCGCGGATATAGAGGTCGGCGGTCGTCACCGCATAGACGAAGCCCGAGCAGACCGCCTGCAGGTCGAAGGCAAAACCGTGGTGCATGCCGAGCCGGTTCTGGATCTCGACCGCGGTCGCGGGAAAGGTGTTGTTGGGCGTGGAGGTCGCCAGCACGATCAAATCGATGTCGGCTGCAGTCAGGCCGGCGCTGTCGAGGGCTGCGCGCGCGGCCGCCTCGCCCAGCGAGGCCGTCGTCTCGTCGTCGGCCGCGATGTGGCGCTGGCGAATGCCGGTGCGCTGGACGATCCACTCGTCTGAGGTCTCGACCATGCCTTCGAAGTCGGCATTCTTCATGATGCGGCGGGGCAGCGCGGCGCCCGTGCCGCGCACGACTGATCTGATCAATGCTCTTTCCTATTCCTTTGCGTCGATGACGACGTCGGATTTCCGGATTGTCTGGGCATTCGGATTGCGTGCGTGGAACAGGTCGAGATCAGCCTCGATGCGGTCAAGCAGATTGTTGCGCACCATGTCGTAGCCAAGCTCGATCGCCGCCGCGAAGCCATCCGAATCAGCCCCGCCATGGCTTTTCACCACGATGCCGTTCAATCCCAGGAAGACGCCGCCATTGGAGCGGCCGACATCCATCTTCTCGCGCAGGCGATCGAAGGCGGTCTTGGCGAAGACATAGCCGATCCTGGCCATCAGCGTCCGGTTCATCGCCGCGCGCAGATAGCCGGCGATCTGCCTGACCGTGCCTTCCGCCGTCTTGAGCGCGATATTGCCGGCAAATCCTTCGGTAACGACGACGTCGACAGTGCCCTTGCCGATGTCGTCACCCTCGACAAAGCCATGGTAGTTCATCGAGGCCATGTTGGCCTCGCGCAGCATACGACCCGCCTCCTTGACCTCCTCCTGACCCTTGATCTCCTCGACGCCGACATTGAGCAGGCCGACGCTCGGCCGTTCGATGCCGAAAACCGAGCGCGCCATGCCGGTGCCCAGAATGGCAAAATCAACCAGTTGATGCGCATCCGCACCGATGGTGGCGCCGACGTCAAGCACGACGCTTTCACCGCGCAATGTCGGCCAGAGCGCCGCGATCGCCGGGCGGTCGATGGTCGCCATGGTGCGAAGGCAGAATCTGGACATCGCCATCAGCGCGCCGGTATTGCCGGCCGAGATGCAGGCGTCGGCAGTGCCTGCCTTGACCGCCTCGACGGCTTTCCACATCGATGATTTCCAGCGGCCATGGCGCAGCGCCTGGCTCGGCTTGTCGTCCATCCTGACCGCGATCTCGCAGTGGATGAACTCGCTCACTTCCGCCAGCTTGGGGAATTTGGCGAGTTCGGGCCTTACCACTTCTTCACGCCCATAGATGACGAAGCGTATATCCGGACGGCGGGTGGCGACGGTCATGAGCGCCGGGATGACCACGCTTGGCCCGTGATCGCCGCCCATGGCATCGATGGAAATCCTGATCACGCGGTGTTCATCTCACGGTTGCTTGGCCAGCGGGCTTGCCAGGGTACGGGGCTCGCGAAGGTTCGGCGAAAATAACGGTTTTGGGCTGCCGCACAACCAACTTTTCTCAAATTGGGTCAGCTATCAGGATTTTCCCAGCAGTGATCTGAGCTTTTGCTGGAATTCATTCTCCACAGGCTCGGCATCGCCGGCAGCCTCCAGCGACACACCCGACTTGCGCGGATAGGGATCGATCGCCAAGCCAAAGAACTGCTCGGCAAGCGCCCCGACGTCGATCGCGTCGCCGGAAAACGTTTCCGGGCTGTCCGGCCCTTCGGCGTCGAGCAGGATCTCACCGCCACTGTCGAAACCTTGCCGCCCGAGCTTGGAGTGTTCCGGCAGGAACAGCGCCTCGACCGGCTCGTCGATATGCGCCTGGACCGGGTCGAGGGTGATGATGCAGGCCTGCGTTATATCGGCCTCGACATGGCCGCTGACTTTCACCCCATTGCGCTTCCACGGCTCGACCAGGAGTTCGGCGCGATAGTTCTCGACCGAAAGCAGCTCGTGCTCGACGGCCAGCACGGCGCGCTGCCCGGCGTCGGCGTCGATCACCACCGGCAGCCCCTTTTGCGGCAGCCGGGCGACATTTGCCAGGAAGGACACTGGGCTGTGGGTATCAGGATGTTTCATCTTCGCCTCCACTGCGCCGCCTTCACTCAGTCCGCCTTCGCTCAGAGTTGGCCACGGGAAATGCCACCGTGCCGGAAACGATCGATTCAGTCGGCTGTTCCGTGAGTTGCCTTGATGCATCGGCGGCATAGAGTGCCAGCTGCGATGCCTGCGGCCAGACGCCGGCATCGGGCCTGACATTGCGGGCAAGGGCGGTGGCAAGTGCATCATGGTCATTTCGTTTCAGCGCATCGTCATAGGCGGCGGTGCGGCCGTAGAACATCTTCGCCAGTTTCCGCATGCGCTTCGGCACGCCGACGTCGCCGATGCCCAGTTCCCGCAGAGAATGTTCGACATCCATGAAGAACTCGTCGATCAGCACCTGCGCAACCTCTGCCGCAGCACCGCCCTCGCCGCGCAGCCGGTGCTGGAACAGGAACATATGCAACGACAGCATCTCGAAGCGGCCAAGCGGCGTGTCCGGCACGTTCCAGTCGGAATAAAACACCGTCTGCCGCGCCGCCGCCACGATTTGTGCGTAAAGCGCCTCGGTGATGGCGCGGTTGGCATGACGTTCGCGGCCAAAGAGGCGCTGGAACATTGAGGGTGGTCTCCCGGGACCGTTTGTTGAAGTGGCCTTGTTGCATCGGCAAGCAAGCTGGTTTACCGGTTTTGCGGCCCAGCGCAAGTTGCGGCCAGCTTATGGAGTTGTAGTTGCACGCGCTGAAATTCAAGTCGACTTTCCTGCCCAGGCCCGCCGGTGCGGTTTCGCTGCTGGTGATCGCTGCGGCGCTTTCCGCCTGCAATTCGTCCAAGATGATCGGCGATCTCAATCCCAGCGAGACGCTGACGCAGGGCTACGTCATCGACCAGCAGGCGATCGACCTGGTGCCTGTCGGCTCGAGCCGCGAACAGGTGCTGCTGGCGCTCGGCACTCCCTCGACGAAGGCGACCTTCGACAACGAGGCCTTTTATTACATTTCGCAGACGCGCAAGCGCTATGTCGCCTTCGACAAGCCGCGGCTGGTCGACCAGCATGTGCTGGCGGTCTATTTCGGCGATGATGGGCGCGTCACCCAGATCGCCAATTACGGCTTGAAGGACGGCAAAGTGTTCGACTTCATCTCGCGCACCACGCCGACCGGCGGCAAGGACCAGAACTTCCTCAGCCAGATCATCAGTGGCGCCAGCAAGCTGGCGCCCGGTGTTCCCGGCGGCAGCGGTGGCAGCACGCTCGGCGGCACCTGATCCACCCCGACGGTATCGGCTTCTTTCTTTTCTCTTCCCTCCCCGGAAGCAGCACATCTCAGGCAATGAAAAACCCGCGGGAGCGATCCCGCGGGTTTTTGTTTCGAGCCGTAGCGACCGAGCTTAGCCGTGCGCGAGCACGGCCAGCAACAGCAGCGCGACGATGTTGGTGATCTTGATCGCCGGGTTGACCGCCGGGCCAGCAGTATCCTTGTAGGGATCGCCAACCGTGTCGCCGGTCACCGAGGCCTTGTGCGCTTCGGAGCCCTTGAGGTGCTTGACGCCGTCCTTGTCGACGAAGCCATCTTCGAACGACTTCTTGGCGTTGTCCCAGGCACCGCCGCCGGAGGTCATCGAGATGGCAACGAAAAGGCCGTTGACGATGACGCCGAGCAGCGAGGCGCCGAGGGCGGCAAAGGCGGATGCCTTCGAACCGGAGATCAGGAGGACGCCGAAATAGACCACCAGCGGCGCCAGCACCGGCAACAATGATGGAACGATCATCTCCCGGATCGCTGCCTTGGTCAGAAGGTCGACGGCGCGCGCATAGTTCGGCTTCGAGGTGCCGGCCATGATGCCCGGATCCTCGCGGAACTGCTTGCGCACCTCCTGGACGATAGCACCCGCGGCGCGGCCGACGGCGGTCATGGCGATGCCGCCGAACAGATACGGGATCAGGCCGCCGAAGATCAGGCCGGCGACGACATAAGGATTGGAGAGGTCGAAGGAGACCTCGCCCATGCCCTGGAAGTAGGGGTATTTGTCGCCATTGGCGGCAAAGAACTTGAGGTCGTTAGAGTAGGCCGCGAACAGCACCAGCGCGCCAAGTCCGGCCGAACCGATGGCGTAGCCCTTGGTTACCGCTTTGGTGGTGTTGCCGACCGCGTCGAGCGCGTCGGTGGACTGGCGCACTTCCTTGGGCAGGCCGGCCATTTCGGCAATGCCGCCGGCATTGTCGGTAACCGGGCCGAAGGCGTCGAGCGCGACGATCATGCCGGCGAGGCCAAGCATCGTCGTCACCGCGATCGCCGTGCCGTAGAGGCCGGCAAGCTGGTATGTCGAGATAATGCCGCCGACGATGACAATCGCCGGCAACGCCGTCGATTCCAGCGAGACCGCGAGGCCCTGGATGACGTTGGTGCCGTGACCGGTGACCGAGGCCTGGGCGATCGAGTTCACCGGGCGCTTGTTGGTGCCGGTATAATATTCGGTGATCACCACGATCAGGCCGGTTACCAAAAGGCCGACCAGGCCGCAGATGAACAGGTTCGTGCCGGTGATGGCCATGCCGGCGACAGTGCCGATCTCGCCCCAGCCGATGCATGCCGAAGTGGCGACGGCAAGGCCGACGATCGACAGCAGGCCGGTGACGATCAGGCCCTTGTAGAGCGCGCCCATGATCGAGCCGCTGGAACCGAGCTTGACGAAGAAGGTGCCGACGATCGAGGTCAGGATGCAGGCGCCGCAGATGGCCAGCGGATAGAGCATAGCTGCACCGAGAACGGCGGTGCCGCCGAAGAAGATGGCGGCGAGCACCATGGTGGCGACGACGGTTACCGCATAGGTCTCGAACAGGTCGGCGGCCATGCCGGCGCAATCGCCGACATTATCGCCGACATTGTCGGCGATGGTGGCCGGGTTGCGCGGATCGTCTTCGGGAATGCCGGCTTCGACCTTGCCGACGAGATCGCCGCCGACGTCGGCGCCCTTGGTGAAGATGCCGCCGCCGAGACGGGCAAAGATCGAGATCAGCGAGGCGCCGAAGCCGAGCGAAACCAGCGAGTCGATGACGACACGGTCATCGGGCTGAAGGCCCATGAATTGGGTGAGGATCAAATAGTAGATCGAAACGCCAAGCAGGGCCAGGCCAGCAACCAGCATGCCGGTGATGGCGCCCGACTTGAAGGCGATCTCAAGGCCGGCAGCAAGGCTGTTGGAGGCGGCCTGCGCGGTGCGCACATTGGCGCGCACCGAGACGTGCATGCCGATGAAGCCAGCGGCGCCCGATAGAACGGCGCCGATCAGGAAGCCGATGGCGGCGGTGATCGAAAGCAGCCACCAGGCGAGCAGCAGGACCACGACGCCGACGATGGCGATGGTGGTGTACTGGCGCGCCAGATAGGCCTGCGCGCCTTCGCGGATGGCCGCGGAAATTTCCTGCATGCGTGCATTGCCCTGATCGGCCGCGAGGACCGAACGTGTCGCCCAGATGGCGTAAAGGACTGAAAGCAGACCGCAGGCGATGACAGCTGAAATTATGGTCATTGCCGAATTTTCCTCGATTGGTGGCCCAAAAGAACCCCTCCCCGGGCCGTTGAGACAGGGGACGAATTTTCCGCAACCGGAATCCGTCCCTTCGCAGCGGCTTATGCGAAACAGGGCTCGGAACGTCAAGATATTGTTCGGTTTTTGCCCGGCTTTCCCCCAAAAGACCCCGGGTTTCGCCCAAAAGGCTGGACGGCAGCGCGCCTCTCGACACTGCCGTCCGATTAGATCGATTGAAATCGGCGAACGACCGGTCAGGCTTTGCGCAGGTCGCGGTCCGGCTGGATGACGAAGATCAGCACCGCCACCATTGTCATGTAGAATTTGAACGCAGCTTCCTGACCGTTCCATGTCGAAGACTGCCACATGGCGAACCACTCGCCGCCAACGACCATGAAGCCGAAATACCAAACGAGGAAACCCATGGTGGCGGCTATGATGGCGAACGTCTTGGCATCATTGAAAGCCTGTCCGCTGGCGTTGCGCGCCTGCCAGAGTTGCCAGGCGGCGATCAGATAGAGCAGGCAGGTCAGCGCCTCGCCAAGGATGATCAGCCAGTAGCCTGTCGTCCACAAGGCTGGGCTGGTGATAGAGCGGTACATCAGCGCATTGCCGGGAAAGGTCGTATCCATGCTCAGCACATGCTGGACAAAGGCGAAGTTTGAGCCGTAATCGGTGATGTTGCCAAAGGCGACGAGGAAGGCGAAAGCCCCCAGACACAAACACATGACGATCTTGGAGAAACGCGCGGTCATGGCAAGAACTCCTGCTGAAAGATCGGAGCATCGCACTCATCAATCGCCGAGTCCCGAAGATCGCGCAACGGGGAGTCCAGTGATCATAGTGCTCACGGCTGTCGCGAGACATTATGCCGGCAAGCAAGACATTGCCGAGACTGTCGAAGCCCTTGATCTCGACAGACATTGGTGGGCGACCTTGTCGCCGTGGTGGGAGCCGGTACACAGCACGATTTCGCCATCATCCGCCGTCGCTGGATCACCAGCGAGACGGGCACAAGGCTCGAACTGACGCTCGATCATCCGGCGCGTTCGAGCGGCCACTGAAAAGAACGAACTTTGCCCGAGAGGCTACTCCACCTCGCGTCCCATGCGCCGCGCGGTGTAGCGCTCGATCGCCGACAGCCCGTCATAGATCAGCACGGCAAGGGCGGCGACGATCAGGCCGCCCTGCAGGATGAAGGCGAGGTTGTTCGACAGCAGGCCGGCGATGATCACCTCGCCCAGTGTCCTCGCCGCCACCGTCGAGCCGATGGTCGCCGTGGCGAGGCTGATCACCACCGACAGCCGGATGCCGCCGAGGATGATCGGCGCACTGAGCGGCAGTTCGACCTTGACCAGCCTTTGCCAGCCGGTCATGCCGGCGCCGCGCGCCGCCTCGACTACATTCTCCGGCAGCGTGGTCAGACCGGTCAGCGCATTCTCGAAGATCGGCAGCAGGCCGTAGAGAAACAGTGCGATCAGCGTCGGCTTCTCGCCGAAGCCGACAGCCGGCACCGCCAATGCCAGCACCGCCACCGGCGGAAACGTCTGGCCGATATTGACCAGGCTGCGCGACAGCGGCAGGAATTCGACGCCGGCCGGCCTGGTGACCAGGATGGCGAGCGCGACCGCGACGAAGGTCGCGGCCAGTGTCGCGATCAGCACGGTCCGCAGATGCAGCAGCGTCAGCGTCAACAGGCTGCCCTGATTGTAGATTACCGGCGCGTTGTTCTCGGTCAGCGGCTTCAGCAGCGGTTCGAACCATCCGGGATTGGTGACGAAGGCAATAAGTAGCACCACCAGGGCAAGCCTGAGCAGCGACGGAAGCCAGGCTTTCATGCCGGCCTCGCCGCGCGCTTAACCAGCCCGTCCACCGTGACGCGGCCAAGCGGCTTGCCGTCGGTATCTTTCACCGGCAGCGCCGGGCGGCCCGACCACAGGAGTTCGGCCAGTGCGTCGCGCTGGCTGGCGTCACCGGGGATTGCCTCACCTGCGGCCGTGCCTTTTTCCACCGCGTCGCGAACCCGGCCAAGCGACAACAGCCGGAACGGTTTTTCGCTGGCGCCTACCAGGGTCTCGACAAACGCGCTGGCCGGTTTCGCCAGTATCTCGGCCGGCCCGGCATATTGCACCACTTTGCCGCCATCCATTACCGCGATCTTGTCGCCCATATGCACGGCCTCTTCCATGTCATGGGTGACAAGGATGATGGTGGTGCCGAAGCGCTTCTGGATCGCCAGCAGATCCTCCTGCGCCTTGTTGCGGATGATCGGATCGAGCGCGCCGAACGGCTCATCCATCAACAGCACGTTGGGTTCCGCGGCAAGCGCGCGGGCGACGCCGACGCGCTGCTGCTGGCCGCCGGAAAGCTCATGCGGATAGCGTGGCCCGTAGGCTTCCGGGTCGAGCTGGTAAAGCGTCATCAGCTCGTCGACACGGAGCTTGATGCGTTTGGCATCCCAGCCGAGCAACACCGGTACCGTGGCGATATTCTGCGCCACCGTGCGATGCGGAAACAGGCCGTGGCCCTGGATGGCGTAGCCGATGCTGCGACGCAGCTCATAATCCGGCACCGAGCGGTTGTCGGCGCCGTCGAGCTTGATCACGCCCGATGTCGGCTCGACCAGCCGGTTGATCATGCGAAGCAGCGTCGTCTTGCCGGAGCCGGAGGTGCCGACGATGACGGCGATGCTGCGCGGCTCGACTACTATCGACACGTCGTCGACGACTGTCGTCTCGCCGTAGCGCTTGGTGATGCCTTCGATCTCGATCATGCCGTTTCAACCCTGCGCTTGCTGGCGGTCATTTCGATCACTGCATCGAGGATGATGGCGGCGGCGAAGGCCAGCGCCACCGTGGGCACGGCCCCCAGCAGCACCAGGTCCATCGCCGTCTGACCGACGCCCTGGAACACGAACACGCCAAAGCCGCCGCCGCCGATCAACGCGGCAATCGTGGCGAGGCCGATATTCTGCACCAGCACGATGCGGATGCCGGTGAGGATCACCGGGAAGGCCAGCGGAAACTCGACGTCGAACAGCCGCTGGCGGTCGGTCATGCCCATGCCGCGCGCTGCGTCGTTGGCGGCACGCGGCACACCGGCAAGGCCGACCACGGTGTTGGCCACCACCGGCAGCAGCGAATAGAGGAACAGGGCGACGAAAGCCGGCGCTGTGCCGATGCCGCGAATGCCGAGCGCGGCAGCACCCGGCACATGCGAAGCGACCCAGCCGAGCGGTGCGATCAAGAGGCCGAACAGCGCGATCGAAGGAATGGTCTGGATGATGTTCAGCACGTTGAGCACGCCGGCCCGCAATTTCTCGACGCGATGGCAGAGGATGCCGAGCGGCAGGCCGATAATCACCGCAGCCGCCAGCGAACCCAGCGCCAACGTCACGTGCTTGGAGCCTTCCGCCCAAAAACTATCGGAGCGATTGAAATATTCCTTGAGGATCGACAGGCTGTTCCAGCTTCCCGAGACGAGCAGCAGGCCGATCGCCGCTGCGGCGACAACAAGCACGCCGACCCGTGCCTGCGGCGACAGGTTCAGCCTTGTAAGCACGTCGGCGAGCAGAAGGGTGAAGGCGAAGATAAGCAGCCAGAAGCCCGAAGCCGGCGAGATACGGGCGAAGGTGTTGCCGGCGGGCGTCAGGAAGCTGCCGGCAAAGCCGATCAGCAGCGCCAGCGCCGCAAGTGCAACCACACTGGCGGCGAGGCGCAAAGCAAGCGGCGTTTTCAGCAGCGCAATGAGCGCCGCTGCGACAACAATCGCCATCAACAGCGGACCGACCGTCGCGGGCAAAGATTCGAGGATCGAGCGCGCCTCACCGGGTACGATGCGATTGGCGCGGAAGGTGGCGAATGGCGCCGCAAAAGCCGCATAGGCCGATATCGCCGCGATGACCACGCCGAGCTTGTCGAACCGGATGCGCACGCCCTCCCCCATCGGCCGATCCGGCGCACCTCGAAAGCGGAGCGCCGGAATCGCCTTACTTCAGGAAGCCGTTCTTTTTCAAAAAGTCCTCAGCGACGCCCTTGACCGGCTCGCCGCCAACCTGCACGCGGCCATTCAACTCCTGCAGCGTGACGAGATCGAGCTTGGCGAAGACCGGCTTCAGCAACGTCTCGATTTCGGGATGCTCCTTCAGCACCGCCTCGCGGATGATCGGCGCCGGCTGGTAGACCGGCTGCACACCCTTGTCGTCTTCAAGCACGACGAGGCCGGAGGGCGCGATGCCGCCGTCGGTGCCGTAGACCATGGCGGCGTTGGCGCCGTTGGTCTGGTTGGCCGCAGCGGCAATGGTCGCCGCCGTATCGCCGCCCGACAGCGTGATCAACTGGTCCGGCTTCAGCGTGAAGCCATAGGTCTTCTGGAAAGCGGGCAGCGCGGCCGCCGAATTGACGAACTCGGCAGAGGCCGCCAGCACCACCTTGCCGCCGCCCGAGACGTATTTGCCGAAGTCGGAGAGGGTGACGAGCTTGTTGGTATCGGCGACTTCCTTGCGCAGGGCGATCGCCCAGGTGTTGTTGGCCGGTGACGGTGACAGCCAGACGATCTTGTTAGCGTCGTAGTCGAGCTTCTTGGCAGTCTCGTAGGCCTTGGCGGCATCTTTCCACACCGGATCGTCGGCCTTCTCGAAGAAGAAGGCGGCGTTGCCGGTGTATTCCGGATAGATGTCTATCTCGCCGGCTGTAATCGCCTTGCGCACCACAGGTGTGCCGCCGAGCTGGATGCGGTCGGTGGTCTGGATATTGTTGGCGTTCAGCACCAGTTGGATGATATTGCCGAGTACGCCGCCCTCGGTGTCGATCTTCGACGACACCACCACCTGGGCACTCGCCGAGGCCAACGCAATTCCGAGCGCTAGTACAGCGCCGGCCAGAACCCTGATTGAAAACATCTCACAAATCCCTTGCTGTGAACCGGAATACGGCTGCCGCATATGAGCATGGCTTCGATGCCCCGTCGGGGTACACGGTTTCATAAGAAGGGGGATGGGCGCAATAATTTTGTTCGGATGCGAGTGACTCCGCTGTTGCCTCGTCCCGACAGCGTGACGTCAGTTGGCCGCGCGCAAACCCGTCATCTTCAACACGCCCAGTGCCACGAAGCACAGCACGACGACCGGGAAAATCATCCAGTTCAACATCTCCCAGCCCCAGGCATTGTAGACCGCCCCCGACATCAGCGAGGCGAAGGCAACGGAGCCGAACAGGACGAAATCGTGGAACCCCTGGACCTTGCCTTTTTCGGATGACTGGTAGCTGTCGGCCACCATGGCGGTGGCACCGATGAAGCTGAAGTTCCAGCCAAGGCCGAGCAGGATCAGCGCCGTCCAGAACTGCCACAGTGCCAACCCTGACAGCGCCACTATGGCGCAGCCAATCAGCAGCACCAGGCCGATGGCCACGATCCGCTCAGCGCCGAAGCGATAGATCAGCGACCCCGTGAAGAAGCTCGGCGCGAACATCGCCATCACATGCCAGGAAATGCCGAGCGTGGCGTCGTCCGTCGACAGGCCGCAGCCGACCATGGCCAGCGGCGCGCCGGTCATGACGAAGCTCATCAGCGCGTAGCTGCCGACGGCGCAAAACAGCGCCGCGACGAAGCGCGGCCTGGTGACGATTTCCGAGAGCGGCCGGGCGTCGCTGTCGGCGATTTCCACCTTGTCGGTTGCCTTGGCCGGGATGCGCAACAAAGAGAGAATGGCGGCGCCAACCGCCGCCAGCACCAGGATGGACGCAAACGAGCCGGCAAACTTCACCGGCGAGAACAGGTCGCCGGTGAAGATGACGATCTGCGGCCCAAGGATGGCGGTGACGATGCCGCCGGCCAGCACGAAGGAGATGGCGCGCGCCTTGAATTCAGGCGGCGCATTGTCGGCGGCGGCAAAGCGGAACTGCTGGACGAAGGCGCCCCCGATGCCGATCACGGCCAAGCCGAAAGCGAATAGCCAGAAGCTGGCATGAAACAGCGCCAGCGTGGCGACCAGCCCGCCAAGCGCCGTGACCGCTGTGCCGGTCATGAAGCCGTCGCGCTGGCCGAGCCGGCGGATGATCGCCGCGGCCGGCAGGGAACCGAGCGCCACGCCGACATTGAAACCGGTGATCGGCGCGGTTGCCAGCGACTTGTCAGCATCGAGCAGGTACTGCCCGGCCAATCCGCCCATGGAAATGGCGATGGGTGCGGCCGAGCCGATGATCGCCTGCGAGGCTGCGAGGATGAAGGCGGTGCGACGCGCTTCCTTGCCCGCCTCAACGGCGACGACAGCAGTCATGAGGCGTCCTTGCCGCGGCCCTCGCCACGCACCCGGCGCGACACGCGATCAAGCACCGCATTGACCAGTTTCGGCTCGTCTTCCTCGTAAAATGCCTTGGCGATGTCGACATATTCGGAGACGATGACCGCCACCGGCACGTCCTCGCGCTTCATCAGCTCGTAGACGCCGGCGCGCAATATGGCGCGCAACGTCGAATCGAGCCTCGACAGCGGCCAGTCCTCGGTCAGCGCCTGGCGGATGATCGGATCGATGGTCTTCTGGTGCTCGACGACGCCGGCAAGAATGGCGCGAAACCATTGCGCATCGGCTTCGCGATAGAGCGCGCCATCGACTTCCTTGCCGAGCCTGAACGCCTCGTATTCGGCGGTAGTCTCAAACACGCCGCTGCCGGCGACATCCATCTGGTAGAGCGCCTGTACGGCGGCCAGTCGGGCAGCACCGCGCTTGTTGGCGTGGCGAACCGCAGGCTGGCCGGGCGAAGCGGGTTCGCTCACGATCGCTCTCCCAACTGCTGCTTGAGCGCAATCATGGTCAGCGCCGCACGCGCTGCAAAGCCGCCCTTGTCGCCTTCCGAACGCCTGGCCCGCGTCCAGGCCTGTTCGTCGTTTTCGGTGGTCAGGATGCCGTTGCCGATGCAGATCGAGTCCTGCACGGACAGGTCCATCAGCGCACGGCTGGATTCATTGGCGACGATATCGAAATGATAGGTGTCGCCGCGGATCACCGTGCCGAGGGCGACGAAACCGTCATAGCTCGTCCCGCCTTCGGAGGCGCCGTCGAGCGCGAAGGAAATCACCGCCGGGATTTCGAGCGAGCCAGGAACGGTGACGACATCGTATGTCGCGCCCGCTTCGTCGAGCGCGCTGGTCGCACCTTCGAGCAGCGCGTCGGCAAGATCGTCGTGAAATCGCGCCTCGATGACAAGAAGGTGCGCTTTCTTCTTCGGACGGATGAACGCTTTGCCGTGTTGGGAGGTGCCAGCCATAGATGTCTCCGGGGATCGCCGGTGACTTAGGCCGAAGCCGGTTTGATCGCAAGCGGAAGATTGCCGAAGGTGGAAAGGTCTGCGGAACTGTCTTGTTCCCAGCGCGGCACCTGAAGCGGATGACTGGTACCGAGGCTCGAAGCCCAAGCCTGTACCAACCGGTGATCAATCACACGGCCGACGTCCACATCGGCCATTGCCCCGCGCGTCAGTTGCTCCTCCAGGTTGGAAGTCCGTCCGCTCTTGTCCATCAAAGCCCCTCCTTCGCCGCCTCCACCAGTCGCGCCGCGTAGCGGGCCATGGTGTCGATCTCGAGGTTGACGCGGTCGCCGACCTGTCGCTCGCCCCAGGTGGTGACGGTCAGCGAATGGTGGATCAACAGCACGTCGAAGCGGGTGCCTTCGACCTTGTTGACAGTGAGCGAAGTGCCGTCGAGCGCGACGGAACCCTTGGGGGCGATGAATTTGGCGAGGTCGCGCGGTGCTTCCAGGGTGAAGCGAACGGCGTCGCCCTCTTCCTTGCGCGCCACGATCTCGGCCATGCCGTCGACATGGCCGGACACGATATGGCCGCCAAGCTCGTCGCCGATCTTCAGCGCACGTTCCAGGTTGATACGCGTGCCGGATTTCCAGCCCATCGCGGTGGTCAGCCTGAGGGCCTCTTCCCAGGCCTCGACCTCGAACCAGCGTGCGTTGGCGCCATCTTCCGGCAATGCGGTGACCGTCAGGCAGACGCCGCCGCAGGAAATCGAGGCGCCGATAGCAATGGTCTGCGGATCGTAGGCGGTGTCGATGCGCAAACCGACGCCTTCCCTGAGCGGCTTCACGGCAGCGACAGTGCCGACGTCGGTGACGATCCCAGTAAACATCGGCTTGGCCCTAGATGTCCCTTATCCATTCGGCATACGTGTCTTCGCCGAAACGCATGTCGCGCAATTTACGAAACCCTGGCGGGATATGGTTGGCATCGATCGGCGATGCAATGCCGCCCTCGCCGATCGCGTCCAGCCCCTGAAACAGCACGATGCGGTCGACTACTTGTTCGGCGAGGAAGGCCTTGGCGACCTTGGCGCCGCCCTCGATCAGGACGCTGGCCATGCCGAGTGCCGCCAGATCCTCGAGCAGTTCCGGCAGCGCAATATCGCCTTCATACGTCTCAGTGCCGATGAAGCGCACGCCGGCGCGTTCGAGCGCGGCCCGCCGGTGCGGATCGGCCTCGGCGCAGGCCGCGACATAGAGCGGAACACGGTCGACGCCGGCAACCAGTTTCGAGGTCTCCGGCAGCCTGATCTGGCGGTCAAGCACGATGCGCGCCGGCGAACGGTTCTCAAGTCCCGGCAGCCGCACCGTCAGTGCCGGATCGTCCTCCAGCGCCGTGCCGATGCCGATCAATATGCCATCGGCTTCGGCGCGCATCAGATAGACTTCGCGCCGGGCAATATCGCCGGTGATGGAGACCTGCCCCTCACCTTTCACGCCGATCTTATTGTCGCTCGAAAGCGCAAGCTTCAGGATCACTTCCGGACGTTTTTTAATAGATCGAATCAAATAGCCGGCCATCTGCTCTGCGGCCTCGGCGGCCAGCACCTTTTCGACCACCTCGACACCAGCGGCACGCAAGATGGCGTAGCCCTTGCTGGAAACACGCGGGTCCGGATCGCTGACGGCGCCAACCACCCGCGCGACGCCGGCACTGACCAGCGCATTGGCGCAAGGCGGCGTGCGGCCGTGATGCGCGCAAGGCTCCAGCGTCACATAGGCGGTGGCGCCGCGCGCCAATTCGCCGGCCTCGGCCAGCGCCTCGGTTTCGGCATGCGGCCGGCCACCGACGGCAGTGACACCGCTGCCTACGATCATCGGCCCGTCGCCATCGTCGCGTACGATCAGCGTGCCGACGGAAGGATTGGTCGAGGTCCGGCCGGCATTTTTGCGCGACAGCCTGAGGGCTGCCGCCATATAGCGGCGATCGAGAAGCTCTTGCTCGGCGGTGCTGCGCTGGGACCGTGCCATGCTCAGCCGGCGTCCTCTTCGCTCTTCACCTCTTCGCCCTTGAGCTCGTCGCCTTTGAGCTCGCCCAGCACGTCGTGGAAATCCTTGGCCTCGCGGAAATTGCGGTAGACGGAGGCAAAGCGCACATAGGCGACATCGTCGAGCGACTTAAGCGCCTCCATGACCAGCCGGCCGACTTCCCCCGAGGCCACTTCGGTCTCGCCCGAGCTTTCGAGCTGGCGCACGATGCCGGTCACCGCGCGGTCGATGCGCTCCGGGTCGACATTGCGCTTGCGGACGGCAATCTCGACCGAACGCAGCAGCTTGTCGCGGTCGAACGGCACCTTGCGTCCAGACTTCTTCACCACGACGAGGTCGCGCAATTGCACGCGCTCGAAAGTAGTGAAGCGGCCACCGCAATCTGGGCAGACGCGCCGCCTGCGGATCGCCGCGCCGTCTTCGGCGGGGCGCGAATCCTTCACCTGCGTATCTTCGGACTGGCAATAGGGGCAGCGCATGGAGAGCCTTCGGTTCGCGATTCTCGTGGAGCGAAAGGCGTAGAGGTTTTTGTGACGGTGGCAAAGCGTCGGAGACGGCCTCTCGCGCCTCAGAGATAGCGAAGCACGAGGAAAATTGCGAGAGCGGCAGTCAGTTGGCCGGCGATACGCCGATCAGGGCGCGACGTCGCCGGTCGGGAAGCCGCAGGATGTGCCGAGATAGCGATAGGCCTTGGTGAAGCCGTCCATCGATATGGTCGCGACCGGCTTGTCGGCGAAGCTGACATCGAGGGCGCTGGTACGGCGCATGGCACGCAGGACCGCGAGCGTGGTCTCGGTCTTGTTGTTCATCATCCACTGTCCATCGGCGCTGAGATGAAAACTGGTCTTGATCTTGTCGTTGACGTCGCGGAACACCACTGGGATGTTCTCGCCTTTGGCAAATCACTGTTTTTCACGGCGATGATGAGGCTCGGATAGCCCTCGGGCGGCAGTACGTCGCCATTCGAGATGGCCAGCGTAAGGGTGCCGCTGGTGCCGTTTGCGTCGAAAAAGACCGTCGAGGCGGCGCAGGTCTTGCGCACATCCTCACCGGTGTTGACCTCGTCCACCGTGATGGACCACCTGCCGAAGGTCTCTGTCTTGGGTGCTGCCGGGGTCGGCTCGGTCTGCGCCAAGGCGGCCCCCTGCAAGGTGGCGAGTGTGAGCACGACGCCAAAGCCGGCGAAACGGAGAGTTTGCATCATAAAGCGTCTCCGCAGTTGCCGTGCTGCCGCACCGGGGTTGTCACGGACACAGATGACACCCGGCGTCGGTCAACCAAGATATGGATAGAGTGGAAAACGATCGGTCAATGCCGCTACCTTGGCCTTGACCGCCGCCTCGACTGCAGCATTGCCTTCGTCGGAATTAGCAACTTTCAGCCCATCCAGCACTTCGGCGATCAGCTTGCCGATCTCGCGGAACTCGGCCTGCCCGAAGCCGCGCGTGGTGCCGGCCGGCGTGCCGAGCCGAACGCCCGAGGTGACGAAGGGCTTTTCCGGATCGAAGGGGATGCCGTTCTTGTTGCAGGTGATGTTGGCGCGGCCAAGGGCAGCCTCGGCGCGCTTGCCGGTGGCGTTCTTGGGACGTAGATCGACCAGCATCAGATGGTTGTCGGTGCCGCCGGACACGATGTCGAGACCGGTTTCCTGCAGGCTGGAGGCCAGCGTCTTGGCATTGGCGACGACGCTCTCCGCATAGGCCTTGAAGCTCGGCTTCAGCGCCTCGCCAAGGGCCACCGCCTTGGCGGCGATGACGTGCATCAGCGGACCGCCCTGCAGGCCGGGGAAGACGGCCGAATTCATCTTCTTGGCGATGTCCTCGTCATTGCACAGGATCATGCCGCCGCGCGGGCCGCGCAGCGACTTGTGCGTCGTGGTGGTCACCACATGGGCATGCGGCAGCGGTGACGGATGCATGCCGCCGGCGACCAGACCGGCGATGTGGGCCATGTCGACCATCAGATAGGCACCGATCGAATCGGCGATCTCGCGAAAACGCTTCCAGTCCCAGACGCGAGAATAGGCCGTGCCGCCGGCCAGGATCAGCTTCGGCTTGGTCTCATGGGCGGTCTTCTCGATCGCGTCCATGTCAAGCAGATGATCGTCCCTGCGCACGCCATAGGATACGACCTTGAACCACTTGCCGCTCATATTGACCGGCGAGCCATGCGTCAGGTGCCCGCCGGAATTGAGGTCGAGGCCCATGAAGGTGTCGCCGGGCTGCAGCAGCGCCAGGAACACCGCCTGGTTCATTTGGCTGCCGGAATTCGGCTGGACGTTGGCGAAGTTGCAGCCGAACAGCTTTTTCGCGCGCTCGATGGCCAGGCCCTCAGCGACATCGACAAACTGGCAGCCGCCATAGTAGCGCTTGCCCGGATAGCCCTCGGCATATTTGTTGGTCATGATAGACCCTTGCGCCTCGAGCACGGCACGCGAGACGATGTTCTCGGAGGCAATCAGTTCGATCTCGTGGCGCTGGCGGCCGAGTTCGTTGCGGATCGCGCCGAAAATCTCGGGGTCGGCATCGGCAAGCGTGGTTTCGAAGAAGGATTCGAATTTGTTCGACACTGCCGCTGCTGTTGCCATGGGTTGAAATCCTCAAGTTCGGGGTCTGTCGCGCCATTAACACAGTTGCTTTCGGCCCGCCACGTTTGCAGCGCGAAATTTGCTGGCCGGATTGCGGCAGCGGGGTTGGCAGGTCTCTATTTCCTTGCCTGCCGGCCCTTCAGCAACGCCTCAGTGAGCGTGATTTCGGTGAACAGCGCCTGCATCGTATGGTCGTTGATCTGACCGCTGCGAAACATTGCGCGCACGGCCGCGCGTTCAGCCTCGATGCCGGCCAGCCTCAATTCGAGCTCCAGCCGTCCGGCTTCGCGGGCCTCGGCGCGCGCCTCGTCCGCCTCGTCGGAGGCAGCGATGCGGCGCCGGTAGCCGGCGACGATGCTGTCGGCGGCGGCAAGCCGGGCGCCGGGTATTTCCCGTTCGTCGCCGTCGGTCGCGCCGGCCATGCTCTCGATGCGGGCAATGGCGGCCCTGGCCGCACCGACACGCGCAAGACGCTCCTCGGCAGCGCCAGGATCCTCGCCCGGCTCGACCAGCCCACGTGCCACCTTGGGCAAGGCAAGGCTGGCAATGAGCAACGAGCAGATGATGACGCCGGCGGCGAGGAAGACCACCACGTCGCGCGCCGGAAAGGGCGAACCGTCCGGCATGGCGAGCGGCAGCGACAGGATGCCGGCCAGCGTGATGGCGCCGCGCACGCCGGCGACAGAGCCGGCGATCCGAACGCGCAGCCCGAACGGCTCGGCCTTGCGCTTGCGCAATCGCGCCGAGAGGCGCGTCGCGATATCGCCGATCCAGATCCACAGGAAACGCAGCCCGATCAGGCATAGCGTCAGCGCGACCACGGTGGCGATCGGCTGGATGACCGGATAGCGGCTGCCGAGTTCAGGCGGCACGTTGCCAATGATTTCGGGAAGCTGCAGCCCAAGCAGGATGAACAGGGCACCGTTGAAAACGAAGGAAAGCGTCGTCCACAGCGATATCGTTTGCATGCGCGCCGAGACGCCGAGAAAGCGGAAAATCCCGGAGCCGCCGGTGAGCAACCCGGCGGTGACCGCCGCCAGAATGCCCGAGGCGCCGACATGCTCGGCGCCGAGATAGGCGATGAACGGCAGCAGGACCATGACCAGCACCTGCGCCTCGGCCGGAACGCCGCCGATACGGTTCAGCAATTGCAGCACCTTGGCGGCGACGAACAACGCCGCCACGCCGGCCAGGATGCCGGCTCCGACGGCGTAGAGGAAGGTTACTGACGCGGCTGCGAAGGAGAAGCTGCCGGTCAATGCAGCTGCCACGGCGAAGCGAAACATAACGAGGCCCGACGCGTCGTTGAGCAGCGACTCGCCCTCCAGAATATGCATCAGCCGGGCCGGAATCACGCTCTTGTCGACGATCGAGGAGACGGCCACCGCATCGGTGGGCGACAGCACCGCAGCAAGCGCGAAAGCGACGACGAGCGGGATGCTCGGCACCAGCCAGTGCAAGGCGTAGCCGAAGCCGACAATGGTGAAGAAGACCAGCCCGATGGCTAGGTCGAGGATCGGCCCGCGCAGTGCGATCAGTTCGCGCTTGGGCGCTCCATAGGCATCACCGAACAGCAGCGGCGGGATGAACACCAGCAGGAACAGCTCAGGATCGATCTCGACATGCATGCCGCGCACCGGCCAGGCGAGTGCTGCACCGATAGCGATCTGCAGCACCGGCAGCGGCACCCGCACCATCCGGACCAGCGCGCCGGAAACCGCGACAAAGATGAGCACGACCAGAATGAACATAGCGACATGCATGATGCGATTCCGACTACGGCGCCGCGCGTCCTTTTGCCCGGCGATCGGTCCAGCAAAGATTGCCCCGAGAGACCCAGCAACGAAAAAGGCCGCCCTCGCCGGCGGCCTTTTCAGAAAGAAATCAGATCTTTAGAGCGCCGATGTGATCTGCAGCTCGTTGGCTCCGTCGAGGCCGTAAATGTCATCGCGGAACTGCACCACGCCCGGTCCCGTCGACCAGGCCGAGATGTAGAGAAAATAGACCGGCACCGGATTGGTGACCTGCACCGGGACGTTCTCGCCGCTCTTGATCGCCGCCTCGAAGTGCTGGCGATTCCAGCCCGGCGTGTCGCGCAGAATCCAGGTGACGAGATCGCGCACGTTCTGGACGCGCACGCAGCCCGAGGAATCGAAGCGCATCATCTTGCCGAACAGGCTCTGCTGCGGCGTGTCGTGCATGTAGACGCCGTCCGGGCTGGGGAAATTGATCTTGACCGAGGCCATTGCATTGCCAGCACCCGGATCTTGCCGGAAGCGGTACTTCTCGGCGTCGTCGGTCGACCAGTCAACGGTCAACGGATCAACCTCGCTGCCATCCGGCGCGAACAGACGGATGTGGCTGTCCTTGAGATAGTTGGGGTCCTTCCGCATCAGCGGAATGATGTCCTTGCGCACGATCGAGACCGGCGCGTTCCAGTAGGGATTGACGATGATCTCGTTGATCTTGGAATTAACGATCGGCGTCTGGCGGTCGATCTTGCCGACGATCGCGGTATGGCGCAGCACGACGCGATCGTTCTCGACCGCCTCGATCTGAGCGCCCGGGATGTCGACCAGGACGTAACGGTTGCCCAGCGTGCCGGCGCGCTCGCGCAGCCGCTGCAAATTGGTCTGCAACTGGCCGAGCCGAATTGGCGCCGAAACATTCATCGCGGCATAAGAATATTGGCCCAGCGTCCCGTCGGCAGGCAGGCCATGGCGCGCCTGGAAGCGCTTGACCGCGGAGTCGACATAGGAATCGAAAGCTGTCGAAATGCCGGCGCTCTGCGCCAGATCGCCCGCAATCATCAGACGCTTGCGCAGCGGGACCACGTCGGGATCATCGACGCCGAGCTGCAATTTTTTGGTGTCGGGAACCGGCTCCCAACCGCCCTGGGCGACGATGTTCTGGTATTGCGCGACGGCCTGCTCGGTAAACGAAACGGTCTGCAGGCTGAAGATTGGCAGCGTAGAGGCCACTTTGCCGCCCTGGCTGGGGCGGGCGTCGAACTGGTCGTCCCAATTGCCGCGTGCCGAGGATTTCAGGATGTCGCCGATCACATCCTGCGCACTGGCGCGGCCGGCGACGATAGCGGCTGCGAGCGCGGAGGCCCCTGAAAGGAAGAAACGGCGGCTGGTTCTCATGGACGTTCCAGACATTCTTGCTACAATTCAACTCACCGGGCGGTCTCGCCCGCACTCTAGAGTTGGCTTTCTTAACAATTAGCCAACCATGGCCCGCATCACTTCGGTGTAAAAACACATGGGAAGTGACTTGAGCACAGGACAAATGCGCGGCTTTGGCCCCAGCATCACCCGCATCTTCGGTTCCACTGGAATATGGCGGCAACGTGGCTGTTGCTCGAATTTGAATCGGCCGGCCTGACGAAACGGAAAGACCGGTGCTTTTCGGCACCGGCCTTTGATCTGCTCCGCGGCAGCGCTTCCGTGGCATGGCTTCAGATCTTGATGCAGCGGATGCGATTACATCCGATACGCGATCGTATCGTTCCAGAAGCGGTCGAGCCGCTGCAGGGCGCGGTTCATCTGCTTGAACTCTTCGGTATTGATGCCGCCGACCTGCTCGATCGAGCCGACATGGCGTTCGTAAAGGCCGGCGACGACTTCCGCCACCTCATTGCCCTTCGGCGTCAGCGAGACCCGCACCGAACGGCGGTCGATGCGCGAGCGCTGGTGATTGATGAAGCCGAGATCGACCAGCTTCTTCAGATTGTAGGAGACATTCGAGCCGAGATAATAGCCGCGCGAGCGCAGTTCGCCGGCGGTCAGCTCCGAGTTGCCGATGTTGAACAGGAGCAGCGCCTGGATGGCGTTGATGTCGGAGCGGCCGTTGCGGTCGAATTCGTCCTTGATCACATCAAGCAGACGGCGATGCAGCCGCTCGACCAGCTGCAGCGATTCCATGTACAGCGAACGGATCGCCTCGCGGCGGTCATCGGATACGTTGGCGGTCTTCGCCGCCGGACGCGAATTGATCATTGTCTTTGCCTCTCGTTTGTCGCCCGGTGATTTTTTGTTCTTCACCTTGATCGCGACACTATCGAATACTCATAAAATTCGACTTAAACGCCAAGGCTAACAAGAGCTTACCGGTAAGGGGTTTCGAAAGAGGCTTAACGGACAGTCACCCGAGCAAGGATAATTAACCTAAAGATTTAGCCAATGATTCTGGCCGGAATTGCTATCGCCGGGCTTGCCGCTTCTGGATCCAGATCACCACGCGGAACACTATGTAGAGCAGCGCCACCGCAAGGTGCGAGGCTACGATCAGCAGCCGGTGGCCGAACAGCTCGGGGAAGCCGGCATACATGACGCTCTCGGTCACCGCGCAGATGAACCAGATCACCGGCCCCCAGGACGCCAGCATCCACAGGCCGGCGGCGGCGAATGGAAAAAACACCGCCAGCACCACCGCCGCCACCTGCCAGTGCACCGGCATAAGGTCGAAGCGCCACAGCGAGCCGGGATAAAAGCCGATCAGCCGGATCCAGTACAAGACGCCGAACAGCAGGCAGTAGCCGGCGATGACGCGCTGGAACCAGGCGAAGATGACCTCGACCGTCGAGGGCTGCAGCACCACGCGTCTCGAGGCGACCTCGCTCACAGCTTCAGTTCCCGTTCGCCGAGCGATGCGAAATAGGCGTCGATATCGGCGGCGCTGACCTTATCGATGCCTGCCGGCCGCCATTGCGGCGTCGAGCCTTTGTCGATGATGGCGGCGCGGATGCCTTCATAGAAGTCGTGCCCGGCAAGCATGCGGTTGAGGATACGGAACTCCATCTTCATGCACTCGTCCATCGACAATGTCAGCCCGGCACTGATCTGGCGCCAGGCGACATGCAGGCTGGTCGGCGAGCGGGTGCGGATGGTGGCCAGCGTCTTTGCCGCGAATTCGTCGGCGATGGCTGCCCGCTCCAGGCTGGCGATGATATCGGCCAGCGACGGCTGCGCGAAGTGCCGGGCGATGGCTTCCAGCGTCGGCCTGTCGGTCTCGCGTTTGGCCGGGACGAAGCAGCCGCGCAGCACCGATTCCGGATCGCCTGAGGCAGCCAGCCGGTCGAGAAAGCCGGCCTGATCCTCCGCCTTGATCGTATGCGTGGCGAGGCCCGACCACAAGGCATCGCCACAGCGGATGCGGTTGCCGGTCAGCGCAAGATACATGCCGAAGCTGCCGCCGAGATCCGGCAACAGATGGCTGGCGCCGACATCCGGAAAAAAGCCGATGCCGACTTCGGGCATGGCGAACTGTGCGTTCTCGGTCAGCACCCGCTGCGAGCCATGGAAGGAGATGCCGACGCCGCCGCCCATGACGATGCCGTCGATCAGCGCGACATAGGGTTTTTTGAAACGGGCGATGCGGGCGTTCAACCGGTATTCGTCTGCGAAGAAATCGACCGGAGGCTTTCCTGCCCGGCCGGCCTCGTAGATGTGGAGGATATCGCCGCCTGCCGAAAACGCCCTGCCCTCGGCCTTGACGATGACGACGTCGACACGGTCGTCGCGTTCCCAGCTGCGCAGCGCCTTGTCCAGCGCCTGGACCATGCGATGGGTTACGGCATTGAGCGCCTGCGGCCGCGTCAGCGTGACGACGCCGGCCCTGCCCAATCTTTCGAAGCGAATCTCGTCGCCTCCGCCAAAATCCATCGCCAGAGACTCCCTCCCCGCGCCCCGCGGGAATGAAGTGCTAAAGCGTGCTGCATGGCCGCGTCAATGGCGGCGGCCAATCCCGCTGCTTGGCCGTTGGCAGCAGCCGGTGCTAAAGCTGGTTCTTTGAACCGGAGTTTGAGCCCTTGCCTTGGTTGCCGTGCCTTGCTGTTGTGGTGGTCGGCCTGATCGGTGCGACCGCTTCTCCCGTATCGGCCGCAACCGTCGACGAGCTCTACCAATCGCAGACCATCGTCACCGGCCAGGGCGAAGAGAACCGCCAGATCGGTTTCAAGGCCTGCCTCGATGCGGTGCTGGTCCGTGTCTCCGGCGACCAGCGGCTGCCGAAAAGACCAGATATGGCGGCGCTGCGCGACAAGGCCGGCAGTTTCGTTGCCGGATTCCGCTATCACGACCGCCTGGAAGGCATTCCGGTCCATGACGAACAAGGCACTCATGACCGGCCGCACGATCTCACCTGCCTGTACAAGCCTGACGTTATCGATCCGGTGCTTGCAGCGCTGGGCAGCAAGCCACGGCTTGCCGAGCGGCCACGCCTGGCAATTTTTCTGGTGGCGGAGCAAGGCGCGAGGCACTTCGCGCTGACCGCCGACGATCAGCGTGGGGCGCCGATGCGCGAATCCTTCGCCAACGCCACCGGTCCGCTGATCATGCGGATTGTATTTCCCGAAGCGTCGCTGCTCTCCGCCTCAAAGCTGGACGACCGGAGCCTCAGCCATGCCGATATGGCGACACTGGATCAGCTTGCCAGAAAAGCCGGTGCCGACCAGGCGCTTGCCGGCAGCATCATCTGGAGCGACAAGGAACTGGGCTGGATAGCCGATTGGCGGCTTGCCATGAATGCCAAAGCCTATAGATGGCAAGTGCGCGGCGTCAGCTTCGACGAGGCATTTCGCGTCGCCATCCGCGGCGCGGCGCAGGTGCTGTCCGGCAACGGCCAACCGGAGTAGGATTCGAACAAGCCCTGGCACAATCGTGTCGCATTGGTCAGCGGTGGAGGCTCGTGGTAAAAGCCGCCGATCCGGAGTTTTGGCGATGAACAAATTCACCCCCGCAAGGCCTGCCGGCGCGCGCAGCGTCGACGAGATCACCGGCAGCCGCCGTTTGCGGCGCATGCGCAAGGCCGACTGGTCGCGCCGCCTTGTCCAGGAGAACCGGCTCTCGGTCGACGATCTTATCTGGCCGATCTTCGTCGTCGACGGCAAGAATGTGCGCGAACCGATCGCCGCCATGCCGGGCGTCTTCCGCCTGTCGCTCGATCTCGCCGTCAAGGAGGCCGAGCGGGCGGCAAAGCTCGGCATTCCGGCGATCGCCACCTTTCCCAACGTCGAGCTCAGCCTGCGCGACCAGACCGGTTCGCACATCCTCGATCCGGAAAACATCATCAACCGCGCCACACGCGCCATCAAACATGCCGTCCCGGAGATCGGCATCATCACTGACGCCGCGCTCGACCCGTTCACCTCGCACGGCCATGACGGCATCTTGCGCGACGGCATCATCGTCAATGATGAAACGGTGGAGCAGGTGACGGCGGCGGCCGTCATCCAGGCAGCGGCGGGGGCCGACATCATCGCGCCCTCCGACATGATGGATGGCCGTATCGGTGCCATCCGCGATGCGCTCGACGCCAATGGGTTTCAGGACGTGGCGATCATGTCCTACGCGACGAAGTTCGCGTCCGCCTTTTACGGGCCCTATCGCGAGGCGGTCGGCACTGCCGGCCTGCTCAAGGGTGACAAGAAGACCTATTATATCGATCACGCCAATTCCGACGAGGCGGTGCGCGAGGCCGAGCAGGATCTCGCCGAGGGCGCCGACATGCTGATGGTCAAGCCCGGCCTGCCCTATCTCGACATCATCCGCAGACTGAAGGACGAGTTGCAGATGCCGACCTTCGCCTATCAGGTCTCGGGCGAATATTCGATGATCAAGGCGGCCGCCGCCAATGGCTGGATCGACGGCGACAGGGCGATGCTGGAATCGCTGCTGGCCTTCAAGCGCGCCGGCTGCGACGGCATCCTGACCTACTTCGCGCCGGAAGTGGCTGAGATGCTGAAGGGGTGATGCGCCTCCGTAGCGCCAACGTCGAGTAACGCTCCTTCGTTTTCGTCCTCGCCGCAGGGAGATCATGTCAGGTTTGCCCCTCATTGCCCTGCCGGGCATTTCTCGCCGTATAGTGACGGGAGAAAGACGCCTTCACAAAAGTTTCGCCAATTGCCAGCGTTGCAGAAAGTGCGGCGAGGTCGCGGCCCCTATTGTCTGAAGCGATTGCGCAGCTGCGCCGCCGCTGCTCGCCGCCCGAAAATACCGCTTGCGAAACGCAATCAGTCAAGCTAGAAAATTACCGATTGCAAATCACAACTGGTTAGGAGGAAATCATGCCCAAGCTGACTGTCAAAGCTTTCACCCTGTCGATCGACGGCTTCGGCGCCGGTCCCGATCAGGATCTGAAGAACCCGCTGGGTGTCGGCGGGGAAGCCCTGCACAAATGGATGATCGGCACCCGAACCTTCCGCGACATGTTTGGCAAAGATGGCGGGACCACGGACACGGACGACGCGTTCGCGGCGCGCAGTTTCGAAAATATCGGGGCGTGGATCCTGGGCCGCAACATGTTCGGGCCGATCCGCGGACCCTGGAAGGATGAAAGCTGGAAAGGCTGGTGGGGGGACAATCCGCCCTATCATGTGCCGGTCTTCGTGCTCACGCATCATCCGCGGGACCCTATCGTCATGGAGGGCGGCACGACCTTCTATTTCGTGACCGACGGTATCCACTCAGCGCTGGAAAAGGCGAAAGCAGCGGCTGACGGCAAGGATGTACGGCTGGGCGGTGGCGTCGCCACGATCCGGCAATATCTCCAGGAAAAGCTCATCGACGACATGCATCTGGCGATATCGCCAATGCTGCTCGGCTCAGGCGAGAACCTTTTTGCCGGCATTGACATGCTCAAGCTCGGCTACCGGTGCAGCGACCAGGTTGCGACGTCGAATGCAACGCACGTCATCATCAAGCGCGCCTAGCTTGTTGCAGGGCGCCGCCACTGAGGCAGCGCCTTCCTCGCTCGTTTACTCAGTATTTCTCCGGCACATACAGCTCGCGCGGCAGCACCTGGCGCTCGTATTCGGGATTGAAGACGCGCTCCGGTAGCGTGATCTCCTCGTGCGGCACCTCTTCATAGGGCATTTGCTTGAGGAGATGGTCGATACAGTTCAGCCGTGCCCGCTTCTTGTCGTTGCCCTCGACGATGAACCACGGGGCTTCGGGAATGTTGGTGCGGGCGAATGTCTCTTCCTTGGCCTTGGTGTACTGTTCCCAGCGCACGCGCGACTGCAGGTCCATCGGCGACAGTTTCCACTGCTTCATCGGGTCGTGGATGCGCATTAGGAAGCGCATCTGCTGCTCCTCGTCGGTGATGGAGAACCAGTATTTGACCAGCGTGACACCGGAACGGACCAGCATGCGTTCGAAATCCGGCACGTCGCGGAAGAACTGCTCGGCCTGATCCGGCTGGGCAAAGCCCATCACCCGCTCGACGCCGGAGCGGTTATACCAGGAGCGGTCGAACAGCACGATCTCGCCGCCGGCCGGCAGATGCGGAACGTAGCGCTGGAAATACCATTGCGACTTCTCCCGCTCGGTCGGCGCCGGAAGTGCTACGACGCGGCAGATACGCGGATTGAGCCGCTGGGTGATGCGCTTGATGACGCCACCCTTGCCCGCCGAGTCGCGGCCCTCGAAGACCACGACGAGCTTCTTCTTGTGATAGGCGACCCAGGACTGCAGCTTGATCAATTCGGATTGCAGCGTGATGAGATCGCGAAAATATTGCAGGCGGTCGATCGATGGCGGATGTGCATCCTTGTAGATCTTGGCGATCTCCATCGACAGCGCCGGCTCCGAGATTTCCAGCTCATAGTCTTCGTCGAGCGTGTCGGCGAGTTCCGCTTCGAGCCAGTCCCTGGCCGGGGAATTCTGTTTTGTCTCGGTCATTTGCGCCGCTCCGCTTACAGCCGCCAGACGCTCTGCCGCCCGGCCGGGCGGCCGGAAAACAAAGCGCCGAACCGAAATTACTATAGGCCGGCAATGACGGTTTTATTGCAGCCCACCCTGCGCCGGCTGCGCGTCCAATCCGCAAGATGTGATCGATCTTGCCCCTGCAGCATGGGAGACAAGCGGCACGAATTGTCCTACAAATGCCCGGTTCATTCAGGGCTGACGCTTGAAGCGCGGCCTTTTCCAATAAATCGTGAGGATACGACATGGAATACCGCACTCTCGGCCATTCCGGGCTGAAGGTCTCGACGCTGACCATGGGCACCATGACCTTCGGCGGCGGCGGCGCGTTTTCGGCGGTCGGCAAGACCGATCTCGACGAGGCGCGCCGGATGATCGACCTTTGCATCGACACCGGCATCAATGTCATCGACACCGCCAACGTCTATTCGAACGGGCTGTCGGAAGAGATCATCGGCGAGGCGCTCGGCGGCAAGCGCAAAGGCGACGTGCTGATCGCCTCCAAGGCGCGCATGCGGATCGGCAAAGGCCCTAATGATGAAGGCCTGTCGCGCTACCATCTGATCCGCGAATGCGAGAGGAGCCTGAAGCGGCTCAGAACCGATGTCATCGACATCTATTTCCTGCACGAGTGGGATGGCCTGACACCACTCGAGGAAACCATTGCCGCGCTAGACACTCTGGTCACGCAGGGCAAGGTTCGCTACGTCGGCTGTTCCAATTATTCGGGCTGGCAAGTAATGAAGGGACTCGGCATCGCCGACCGTCAGCACCAGCCGCGCTTCGTTACCCAGCAAATCCATTACACGCTGGAAGCGCGCGAAGCCGAGTATGAATTGTTGCCGATCTCGGTCGACCAGGGGCTCGGTGTGCTGGTCTGGAGCCCGCTCGCCGGCGGATTGCTGTCCGGCAAATACCGCCGCGACCAGCCGACCGCCCGCCAGCTCAGCGGCTGGTCGGAACCGCCGATCCGCGACGAGGACCGGCTGTGGCGGATCGTCGATGTGCTGATCGACGTCGGCAACAACCATGGCGTGTCGGCGGCGCAGGTGGCGCTTGCCTGGCTGCTCGGCCGGCCCGCTGTCAGCTCGCTGGTGATCGGCGGACGAACCGAAGCGCATTTCAAGGACAATATCGCTGCTGCAAGCCTGGTGCTTGCCGATGAGGAGCGCACACGCCTCGACGCGGTCAGCAGGCCACCCGTGCTCTATCCCTACTGGCACCAGCAGTTCACGGCGAAGGACCGGTTCGGTCCGGCCGATCTGGTTCTCGACCGGGACGGCGCCTGAAAAACGGGCTGAAGCCGGACTCCCGGAACTGCGCTGAGATATGGAGCCGATCGTGCCCTGCGGTGTTGTATTTGTGGCTCAATGCTCCTAGGCAAGGGCCAAGCACAATGAAAGGAAACGATATGGCGCGAGCACCGAACTACGGTCAGGAACGCAAGGAACGCGACCGGCAGAAGGCTGCCAAGAAGGCGGAAAAGCAGGCTGCCAAAGTCGCGGCCAAGGAACGGTCGACGCCCGAGGACGAAAGCGAGTCCCAAACCAAAACCGAAACGGCAGAGTGATGAGATCCGGCCCGCCAGGCGGGCCGGATCTCGGTCAAGTCCCGCTATGCCTTAGGCGGGCGCCTTGTCGCTGACGAAGACGTTCACTTCGCGGGCGGCGGCAATGAAGGCCCGTCTTGCGTTCATGGCCGGCTTGTCGCCGGCCAGCGCATCGTGACAGGCCTGCAGCGCTTCGCGATGCTTGGGGCTGCGCTTGCCGGGCCAATTGTTGAGGAGGTAGTCGGAAGCCTCGCGAGCCGTACGCAAGAGCTGGTTGCTTCCCGCCGCGCCCTTGACGGTCACGGGTGTGTCAAATCGATTGTTTTCCATCGCCGCTCTTACGCCATCAGCATTTGCGAAGCGAGACCGAAAGTAGCTTTCTTCGCTCATCTGCCTTTTTCGTGATCAATGGCCGCGGATCCGGACTCAGGCGACGACGGCAAATCCCCTGGCGCGCAGGCCGCGCCGGTCGTTGCGCAGCGACGTTACCAGCCGGTCGCGGCTGCCGACGATATGGGCTGAAAGCAGGCGGGCAGCCCCATCGGCATCGCCTGCCCGCACCGCCGATAGGATGGCATGGTGTTCTGCCCAGGCACGGCCAAGTGCCGCCTCGTCGCGAACCTCGAGCCATCGGGCGCGCGACAGCCGCGTCATCGCGTCGCGAACCGCCCTGAACAGGAACTCGTTGCCAGACAGGCGTGCCAGCTCGATATGAAAATCCATGCCGACGCGATGCCATTCCTCGCGCGGCGTCTTGTCGTCGCAAGAATCGAGCATCGCCTCGATGATTTCGACGGCACTCCTATCCTGCAAGGCACAAGTCAGCCTGAGTGCCGCGACCTCGACCGCCTCGCGGTAGACCGCGATCTGCTCCAGCTCAGCAAGATTGATGGGCGAGACCGTCCAGCCGCGGCCGTCGCGGCAGACCAGGCCTTCGGTCTCTAATCGCAGCAATGCCGCCCTGACCGGCGTGCGCGAGGCGCCGAAGCGGCTTTCGATCCAGCGCTCCGTCAGCCGCTCGCCGGGACCGATCTCGAGCCCGAGGATCATCTCGCGAAGCTGCTTTTCGACGTTCTGCATCTGCGACATTGGCGTTCCGTTTGCTGGAGCCGGTTCGTCGGCCCTCTTGTTCACCGGCCACTGTTGGCGATCACATTGCAGGGACCGCATTGACAGCGGCCAGCCTTGCGTTCATGACGGATACCAGTTTGGTATACCAAAGTGGTATCCGCAGCAAGCTAACGATAGCAGTATCTGATATGCCCCAAGACGCCACCCTCGCCGTGCAAGACACCCACAACATCCACTGGCGCCGCAATCTCGCCGTTTGCTTTGCCGGCTCGTTCAGCACGCTCGTGGCGATGACGCTGCTGTTGCCCTTCCTGCCGCTCTACGTCGAGCAGCTGGGCGCCGAGGGCCATGCGGCGATCGTGCAGTGGTCGGGCATCGCCTACGGCGCCACCTTCTTTGCTGCCGCGCTGGTCGCACCCCTGTGGGGGCGGCTAGGCGACCGCTACGGCCGCAAGTTGATGCTGGTGCGTGCCAGTTTCGGCATGGCGCTGTGCATGTCGCTGACCGGCATGGTGCAGACCGTCTGGCAATTGGTGTTCTTGCGCCTACTGATCGGCTTTGCTGGCGGCTATTCTTCAGGCTCGACCATCCTGGTTGCCATGCAGACGCCGAAGGATCGCTCCGGCTGGGCGCTGGGCGTGCTGTCGGCCGGCATCACGGCCGGTGCCCTGGTCGGCCCGTTGCTCGGCGGCGCGCTGCCGCCGCTGATTGGGATCCGCGCCACATTCCTGCTCGCCGGCGGCGTCATTTTCCTGGCGTTTCTGGCAACCACCTTGCTGATCAAGGAGGCCCCTCGCCTGGTTGCCGCCAAGGCCGCGTCAGAAGAAAAAGCGAAAGGCGGCTGGTCGCAGATTCCCGACAAGCGCCCCGTCGTCGCCATGCTGGCGACCGGCATGCTGTTGAGTTTCGCCACCATGTCGATCGAGCCGATCATCACGGTTTACGTCCAGCAGCTCATCGAAGATCAGAGTCGCGTCACGCTGGTCTCCGGCATCGTCATGTCGGCGGCAGCGCTTGGCGCCATCCTGTCGGCTTCGCGGCTCGGCAAGCTCGCCGACCGTATCGGCCACTGGAACGTCATCGTTGCCGCACTCGCAGTCTCGGGGCTACTGTTGATCCCGCAGGCCTTCGTCACGCAGGGCTGGCAGCTCGTCGGCCTGCGTTTCCTGATGGGCCTGGCGCTTGGCGGTCTTTTGCCCTGCATCACCAGCGTCATCCGCCACAATGTGCCGGACGGCGTCGGCGGCAATGTGCTGGGCTTATCGATCTCGGCGCAATATGTCGGGCAGGTCGCCGGGCCGCTGCTCGGCGGCTTCGTCGGCGGCCATTTCGGCATGCGCGCGGTGTTTCTCGGCACGTCCGTGCTGATGGCGGGCGGAGCGGCCTATAATTGGCTGGTGCAGTCACGCCGCGAACGCGACATGCTGGCGGAAGCCGGCAAATCCTGACACGGTTCGCAAGCACTATCTCAGGCGGTCGCCAGGAATCACGGAGGCGTGGAAATGAGCATGGCCGAACACACGGCAGGCAGCAGCATTCTTGTTTTTGCCGGCGGACTGTGCGGCGCAACCGGCGTGGCGCTTTCGGCGGCGGCGGCGCATCTCGGCGGCGCTTTCGTCGGTACGGCCGCGTCCTTCCTGCTCATGCATGCACCAGTCTTCCTTGCCGTCGGGCTGCTCGGTGGAAATAGCATCCTGCGAACCGGAAGCCTCATCCTTCTCATCGGGCTTCTGCTGTTCTCGGGAGATCTCCTCGCCCGGGACTTCCTTGGCTCGCGGCTGTTCCCGATGTCGGCGCCGATCGGCGGCACCGTGCTCATCGGCGGCTGGCTGGTGATGGCAGCCTCGGCGCTCGTACGCCCGCGCCCTTGACGCGGCAGCCAATGGCGGCTGCTGCTCTTCGCCAGCGGCCCTCGATCCACTGGCTCAGTCTTGCGGGCTCTGTCTTGCCAACTCAGTCTTGCCGACGTTCGGGCCGGAGTTGACCATCGCGCTTGGTCGCCTTGACTACACGCCGCCGTTCCGGCCGCTCAGTGGCCGGCGAAATGCCCCAATAATTGCGATAGATGTCTTCGAACAGATGGTTGATCGGGTGCATGACTTCATCTCCTCTTGCTTATTTGAATCGATCCAATCAGCAGGCACAAAAATACTTTGCAGATCAGCTCCGCTTGCGTCCCACCAGGAAACGCAGGTCGCGAATCCACGGACCGGTCCTGTCTCGCCGCTTCCGGGCCTCCGCGCTCGAACGGATGCTCCAGTCGTTCCGGTAAATGTCCTCGAACAGATAATTGACGGGGTGCATGGCACTCTCCTCTTGTATCGATCCAATCTGGGGACGAAAAACGCTCTTGGATCGATTCAAAGAATACGCGTCGCACCATAAATGTCAAGCAAAAATTTGAATCGATCCAACGAAAGTGGTAGGTAATCGGCGATACTGTTGGACCGGAGTCCCGGAGACAAACAAATGGCATCACTCACCGAAGGCAGCAGGAGGCCCATCCGGCTGGCGGACATCGCCAAAGCCGCGGGCGTATCACACGGCACCGCCTCCAATGTCTTCAGCCGTCCCGAAATCGTGCGTGAGGAAGTCCGCGCGCGCGTCAAGGCGGCGGCCGAGGCGCTGGGCTATGCCGGCCCCGATCCCAAGGGCCGCCTGCTGCGTGCCGGCAAGGTCAACGCGATCGGCGTCGCCACCACCGAGCCGCTGTCCTATTTCTTCGACGACCCTTTTGCCCGCGTGATGATGGCCGGCATTTCGGAGGCATGCGACGCCACCGGCGCTGGAATAGCCCTCGTGTCGGCCGGCAACGAGGAAAAACTTGCCTGGAACATCCAGAGCGCCCTGGTTGACGGCTTCATCCTGTTTTGCATCGAGGGCGGTCCGCGCCTCGTCGAGCTGACGCGCGAACGCAAGCTCCCCTTCGTCGCGCTCGAGCTCGGCTCGCAGGACGACACGGTCTCCGCGATCGGCGTCGACAATGTTGCCGGCGGCCGGCTCGCGGCGCGCCATCTGGCGGAACTTGGACATCGCCGCTTCGCCGTGCTGTCGCTGGCCTTCGCCGACGACAGCACCGGTCTTGTCTCGCCCGAGCGGGTCCGGACGGCGGTCTATACGGGAACCCGTGACCGCCTCCTCGGCTATCTCGAAGAGCTTTCCCGGTTCGGTGTCGATACCGCCAAAGTGCCGGTCTACGAGACTGAAAACGACGAGGCCAGCACAAAGGCCGGCCTCGAAACCATCTTCGCCTCGGCAGAACCGCCGACCGCCATCCTGGCGATGTCGGACCGGGTCGCGATGGAAGCGTTGGAATGGCTCAACGCGCGGGGCATTGCGGTCCCTCGCGATGTTTCCGTCGTCGGCTTCGACGGCGTGCCTGAAGCCGCAATTTGCGATCCTCCACTTACCACCGTCGCCCAGCCGATCGCCGAGATCGGTCGCCGGGCGGCGCGAAGGATCCTCGACTTCGACGGCACGGTGCGGCGAGAAACGCTCGGCGTCGAACTTGTCGTCAGGGCGTCGTCCGGGCCGCCGCCAGGCACAGGTTGACTGGGCAGATCGGCTCCAAATCTTATCGATTGGCCGCCATGGGACCGATGCCAAAGGATGGACGGACAGGCGACGCCTCGTTGCGGACCGGCTTGCCCTTGCCGGACCAGCCGATAGCGGACAGCCATTCCAGATAGAAGGCGAGCGCGAACTGCATGGCGATGCCGGCGGCGAGCAGCAGACTGTCATAGGCAAAGCCGCCCGGGTTGATCAGCTTCATCACCTGTGCCGCCATGGCAATCACCGTGCCGGCAATGAAAACGGGCAGCGAGCGTTTGCCCAATATGGCGAGCGGATTGTCGCGGCCGGTGCGAAACAGGTTCGAGACGAAAGGCAAGGCGACGACCAGGTAGCTCATCGCCAGGATGTGCAGCAGCCGCGGCAAGGACAGGAACGTCTTGTCGAAACCGGTCAGCACCACCGGCAGGTCGAGCCACGACACATGCCCCCACAACGGGCTGTGCACCCAGACGAGCGCCGTCAGCACATAGGCGGCGGCCGCGCCGACCAGCCAGCGATTGACCGGGATGGTGCCGCCGCGCCGCACATGCAACACGCTGGCCATGCCGATATTGAACAGCAATTGCCATGACAGCGGATTGAGGAACCAGAAACCGGGCTCCGGGTAGTTCGGCGGCGCGATCTGGTAGATTCCGGCGATCAGCCAAAGGGCTGCGGATACGGCAAGCGCCGCCAGTGGCCTGTAGCTGATGAACAGCAGGAAGGCCGGCGCCATCAACAGCAGCGCCGCATAGACCGGCAGTATGTTGTTGTAACCGAGCTGATGGCCGAGCGTGACGATGCCGACCAGGACTTGTGGCGGGTTCCTGACGAGCGGCTCGATGTTGATCAGCGTCAGAAGGTCCGGCCGTTTCGCAAACACAGCCGCCGCGCAGAAAATGGCCATCACCACCATCGTCGTGACGATGTGGGTGACATAGAGCACGCCGGCGCGGCGCCACATTTTCAGCGTTGCAATCAGCCGGTTTCCCGGCTGGAATTTGGTGCCGTAGGCGAGAGCGACGGACATGCCGGAGATCAGCACGAAGGCCTCGGCCGCATCTGAAAACCCGAAATTCTTGTAGGTCAGGGTTTCGAACACGGTGCCCGGCACGTGGTCGACGAATATGGTCAGGAGGGCGAGAGCCCGGAACACATCAATACGCGTATCGCGTTCCGGCGAAACTGGCATGGTCATCGATAAAAGGCCTTAAAGCTGGTTGTTCATGCCCGGCAATGCGACCACCCCGGCGCACACTGCTTCGATCCCTCCCGCGGGGATTATATCGGCGAAGAAACGGACTGAAATGCGCCCGGTTCAATCAACTTTCGCGGAGCTTGAAAATATTCCGTTTTGAAGCCGGCAAATTAACGAAAGTAACGCGAAATCAAAAGGATGTGACTATGGCCGAGGAAAGCCTCGAAGACGGTATTTTGCAGGAGAATTCAGGCTTTTTCTACCGGCTCCGTCGACCCGCCAATTTACCCGGTGACTGGCTGTTCCTGTTGCATGGATCGGGTGTCGACGAGACGACCTTGCTGCCGTTTGGTCGGCAAATCGCGCCGCACGCGGCGCTGGTTACGGTCCGTGGCCGCATCCCTCAGGAGGACGGTTTCCGCTGGTTCACGCGAATCACCCCGACGCGATTCGAGCAGGCAAGTATCCGCGCGGAGGCAGATGCGTTTGCAGGCTTCGTCGCCGGCGTCGCGAAGCGCCACAGCCTCGATCTCCGCCGCGCGACCTTTCTCGGCTATTCGAACGGCGCCAATCTGGTTTCAAGCGTCATGCTGCTGCATCCTGGCCTCATCGAGCGCGCTGCATTGCTGCGTCCGATGCCGGTGCTCGACGAGGTGCCGCCGGCCGACCTGTCGAAGGCGCGGGCTCTGATCATCGCCGGCGCCGCCGACCTGATCTACGCGCCCTTCGCACCGGCGCTGGTCGCGCTGCTCAGTTCGCGTGGCGCCAAGGTGGAGGCCCACACCATTGCCTCAGGCCACGAAATCGGCGATCCGGATGCTGAAATCGTCAGGCAGTGGCTGGCGGGTCAGGCAACTGCTGAACGAGCGGATTGAGCGCACGCACAACGCGGGCCCGACCATCGAATGTCAGTGTGCGGCGGGCTGGAACAGCTCGATCACATTGCCGGACGGGTCTTCGAGCAGGGTCTGCGAGCCGCCGACGCCGTTGATGATATCGTTGCAGAAGGCGAGCCCGGCGCCCTTCAGGCGCGCAACCTCTTGCTTCAGATCCGGCACCACCAGCAGGATGCGGTTCCACCCTCCCGGCACCGGCCGGCGGCCATCCGGCATCGCCCGTGCGCCCGAGCTCTCCGGCCCGCTCAGCAGAAGCCGCAGATCGCCGTGCGTGACCGAGCAGAAAGCCGGCCGCGCATCCCGTTCAATGGCAAAGCCCAGATGCTTCACGTAGAAATCGATGGAAGCAGCGACATCGTCGACAATATAGCGAACACTGACGGGCGTCATGATCAGGGACCTTCCGTTTGAGTAGAACGTTTTATCAAAGGCTGCTCATCATCGGCAACGCCCCGGCGGCACTACGACGCCGCCGACACACTATGACCGTTGGTTCGCCAGGGAAGCAGGGCAAGCAGACCAGCACTGCCGACCACGGCGAAGACAGCGCCGTAGATGAACACCGCCTCATGGCTTACACGATCCCAGAGCTGTCCGGCGACAACGCTTGCCGCGAGTTCCAGCAGGCCGACCGTGGTGCTGTACCAGCCGATGCCGCTGGCACGCAGCTCTTGCGGCACGAAGTCCGAGGCGAATGCCTTGCCGACTGAGCGGAAGATGCCTTGATAGAACCCGTAGAAGGCAAAAAGCAGCCCGATCAGATAGATGTTCCGGGTCAAGGCGAAGCCGAGATAGGCGATCAGGAAGATGACGAAGGACGACAGTAACACGCCCTTGCGGCCGAAGCGGTCCGATAGAAAGCCGGCCGGGTAGGAAGTCAGCGCCGCAACGAGATTGAAGCCTGCGTAGATAAGAATGGTTGCCTCCAAAGAGGCACCGATATCCTGTGTTTGCAGAATCAGAAATGCATTGCTCGAATTGCCGATGCCGAAGAGAGCTGTCACCAAGAGATAGGTCCAGTAGGCTTTGGGAAACTGCCGCAGATTGACGTCGATCTTGGCCTTTGCGGCTACGGCCAGTGGCTGCTCGTGCACCAACACCACCATGAGGAAGGCGAGGAGACCGGGAATGAGCGCGAGATAGAAGATCCAGCGGATATCGACTTTGAGCGCGATGAGAAGCAGCACCGCGAGCAGTGGCCCCAGAAACGCTCCCAGATTATCGCCAATGCCTTCGAGGCCGAATGCTTTGCCTCGGTGCTCCTCGGCCACGGACGAAGCAAGGAGCGCGTCGCGCGGAGCGGATCGGAAGCCTGCACCGAGCCGATCCACAAACCGCGCGCCCAGGACCATCGGCCACACCGTGGCCATGCCGATCAGCGGTTTGGCGATAGAGGCCAGAAAATAGCCAATGAGGGCTATCGGTTTCCGCTTCTGAAACCTGTCCGAGAGCCAGCCCGAAAAACCTTGCACGATGTTCTGCGTCGCCTGGGCGATTCCGTCGACCAGACCGACGACGCTCCCGCTTGCGTGCAGAGTCTGTGTTAGGAAGATCGGCAGGATCGGATAAAGCATCTCTGTCGAAATGTCGGCAAACAGGCTCGCCAGCGCCAGAAGCACCGTGTTTCGGGAAATCCAGGCGAAGGTTTTCCTTGGCGCTGCCCCAGTCATTGCTTTGCCCTGTTCGGCAATCCGTTTGGCTGAAACGCAACGGCTACCATGTCGGTTGCAATGCGCCACTGCTGAGTGTCCTGCCCCCATCCGAAGGTCCGCGCAGCAAAACCGATGCCCACTTTTCGCTGACGCGGTCCTTCGATTCGGGATCATCGTCTACGCCCGCCCCATCCTGTTCCAGGCATCCAGCCCGGCGATCTTGTAGGCTTCGGCCAGCGTCGGATAGTTGAAGGTGTTGTTGACGAAAAAGTCGACAGTGCCGCCGAGATTGATGACCGCCTGGCCAATGTGGATGAGTTCGGTCGCGCCCTCGCCGACAATATGGGCGCCGAGCAGACGGCGTGTTTCTATCGAGAACAAAAGCTTCAGGAAGCCAGTGTTGACGCCCATGATGTGGCCGCGCGATGTCTCGCGAAACCGCGCCACGCCGACCTCATAGGCGGCACCACTCTCGCGCACCTGCTCCTCGGACTGGCCGACGGTGGAGATTTCCGGCACGGCGTAGATGCCGTATGGAAAGGTCTCGGGCGGCGGCGGCAAGGGCACGCCGAACGCGTGGCAGGCAGCCACCCTGCCCTGCTCCATCGAGGTCGAGGCCAAGCTCGGAAAGCCGATGACGTCACCGGCGGCATAGATGTTCGGCGCGCTGGTCTGGAAGGTCTGCGGATCGACCTTGATGCGGCCTCGGGAATCGGCTTCGATGCCGACCGCTTCCAACCCCAGGCTGCCGACATTGCCGGTACGCCCTGCAGCATAAAGCACGATCTCGGAACGTATGGTGCGGCCGTCGGCCAGCGTCACCTCGGCGTAATCGGGTTTCGAGGCGATCTCCTTGACGGCACTGCCCAATCGAATCGTCATGCCGCGGTCGCGCATCTGATGGATGAAGTCATCGACGATCTCGCGGTCGACGAAATCCAACATGGTGTTGCGGGGCTCTACCAGCGTGACCGGCACGTCGAGCGCCGAAAAAATCGTCGCATATTCGACGCCGATAACGCCGGCGCCGATCACCGTCAGCGTGCGCGGCAGGCGGTCGAGTTCCAGCATCTCATCGCTGTCAAAGACACGTGTCTTGTCGAAGGGCACGTCGCGCGGCCGGTGCGGCCGGGTGCCGACCGCGATCAGCGCATGGGCAAAGCCAACCTCGCTGTAGTCGCCGGTGTCGGTGGTCAGGCTGACCTTGTTGGGGCCGAGGAATTTTACCGCGGCGCGCGCGCTCTTGACCGTGTTGCGCATGAACTGGTGCTGCAGCACCTCGACCTCATGGTCGAGCGTCTTGTGCAGGCGCTCGACCAAATCGCCGACCGAAATGTCCTGCTTCACACGGTAGCCGCGTCCATAAAAGCCGCGCTCACGCCAGCCTGAGAGGTTGAGCACCGTCTCGCGCAACGTCTTCGACGGGATGGTGCCGGTATGCACCGACACGCCGCCGAGGCGCCGGCCCCTATCGACCACCAGCACCGACTTGCCGAGCTTGGCCGACTGCACCGCAGCGCGGCGCCCGGAAGGGCCGCTGCCGATGACCAGCATGTCGTAGTCCATGTCGCCCCGTCCCCTCGGCTCGGCACCTTTTGTTGCGCCGCAACAAGCTAACGCTATCCGCGCCATGAATTCAACAAGTCAGACGGCACCAGGCACTCCGTCACTATCTACGCGGCGGCAAAAGGCTCGATCTTGATTCCGCCGCGAACCTTCACCATTTCACCGAGAGGCGGCCCCGTGCATTAACCCGGGTTCGATTACGAGGAAATGACATGAACGCTCGCGTTCTCGACGGCGAAATCATCACCAGCAGGCTCGAAGATGTCCGCGCCTATGACGGCGTGCGCACGCGGCGCATTCTCGCCTTCGTCATCGATTATTTCATCGTGGCGCTGCTCACCATTCCTTTCGCGATCCTGGTGTTCCTGTTCGGGCTGTTGACGCTTGGCCTCGGCTGGATGCTGTTTTCCATTCTCGTGCCGACCGTCGCCATCCTCTACATCTGGAACACGCTCGGCAGTAGAGACCAGGCCACAACCGGCATGAAGATGATGGGCATCCGGCTCGACCGGCTCGACGGCAGCCGCATCGACGGGCTGACCGCCGTCGTGCATTCGGTGCTGTTCTGGGCGGGCAATGTCATCCTTTCGCCGCTGGTCCTGCTGGTGAGCCTGTTTTCCGACCGCAAGCGCACGCTGCACGACCTGTTGCTCGGCACGGTCGTCAGCCGCAGCGGCCGCTGAGCGGCTTTGAAGCGCGGCCGCAGCCTTTGCGCACAAAAGTGAAGACGTCCAATCACCCAGGCCTTCACAATCCTGTTGAATTTTTCGGCATCCGCGCCAAAGGTAGAGCGATTCGCAGGAGTGTTTCCAAGGCTCGATGACGCAGCACCCGACCCAGTCGCCACAGTTCTTTCTGACCGCGCCCTCGCCATGTCCCTATCTCGAGGGCCAGTTCGAGCGCAAGGTGTTCACACACCTGGTCGGCGACAAGGCCCCCGAGATGAACGATCTGTTGACGCAAGGCGGTTTCAGGCGGTCGCAGAACATCGCCTACAGGCCGGCTTGTGAGACCTGCCGCGCCTGCGTGTCGGTGCGTATCCTGGCGCAGGAATTCACCGCCAGCCGCAACATGAAACGGGTCATACAGCATAATTCGGATCTGGTCGGCGCCATGCACGACGCCGAACCCTCCACCGAGCAGTATTCGCTGTTCCGCAGCTATCTCGACGCCCGCCACCGCCGTGGCGGCATGTCCGACATGACCGTGCTCGACTACGCCATGATGATCGAGGATACCCATGTCGACACCAAGGTCATCGAATACCGCCGCCGCGGGCCCGACAGTTTCATCACCGGCAAGGGCCAGGGTGAACTGATCGCCGTGGCGCTCACCGATAAGATGGCCGATGGCCTGTCGATGGTCTATTCCTACTTCAACCCGGACTTCGTGGACCGTTCGCTCGGCACCTTCATGATCCTCGACCACATCGCCCGCGCCAGGGCGATGGGCCTGCCCCATGTCTACCTGGGCTACTGGGTCAACGGCTCGCGCAAGATGAATTATAAGATGCGCTTCCAGCCGCAGGAGCATCTCGGCCCGAAAGGCTGGGAACGCTACAATCACGAAGCGGTTTCGCGCTGATTTCCGCTTTCGGTATTCACTCTTAGATTGTTTCGAGGAGGATGCCGCTGGGCTTCCGGCCGATCGGCTGGAAGACCGGGCGGGTCAAATTTTGCGCCTCCAAGCTCATCGCGAGAATTGCGGCATGTCTTCCCACAACGACCACCAGAAAGGCCTTCTGATCACCGCCATCGGGGGGTTGACGCTGACTGTCGACATTCCGCTGATCCGGCTCGCCGACGGCGAGGCATGGACGATCCTGCTGTTGCGCACCGGCACAACCTTCGTCGCAACCCTCATTATCTGGGCGGTCTGGCGGTCGCTGAGCACAAACGCACCGCAGCTTATCCCGGGCTGGTCGGGGCTTGTCGTTGCCGCCCTCTACGGGCTCGGCTCGATCGCCTTTATTACCGGCGTCTACAACACCTCGACCGCAAACCTCGTTTTCATCCTGGCCTTCACCACCATGTTCGCGGCCCTTTTGTCGTGGCTGTTCCTGAAGGAGAGGCCACGGCCACTGACGCTTGCAGCGCTGGCATTGATGATCGCCGGCGTCGTGATCATCGTCGGCGATTCCGTCGGAACCGGGCATCTCTTCGGCGACCTGATGGCGCTATGCTCGGCCTTTATGATCGCCGCGGCCATCACCATCTCGCGCGCGAGCGGCAGGGATATGGGTTTCACCGCGCTGATCGGAGTCGTCCTGCCGCTTGCCGTCGCCGCCCTCATGGTCTCCAAGGTTGGTTTCCAGGTCAGCGCACCGTGGTGGATCGTCTTCAACGGCGCCGTCATCATGCCGATCTCGTTCTTCTGCCTCGCCAACGGGCCTAAATACATTTCCGGGCCGGAAGTGGCGATGTTTTATCTGCTCGAAACCGTGCTGGCGCCGGTCTGGGTGTGGATGATCTTCGCCGAAACGCCGTCGCGCAACAGCCTTATCGGTGGCGCGATCCTCATCGTCACTTTGATCGGCCATTCGCTCTGGCAGCTGCACGAGGGGCGCAAGCGCCGCGCCACGCTCGCCGTCAGTCACCCGGCCTGATTCTTTTTCGCGGCGGCGCGGTCGGCGACAATTTCGATCTGCGGCGGTGCGTCATCCTGCTCCGTCGGTTCGGCGGCAGCGAGTTCATCGGTCAGTTCCACCTCGCGCAGCCATTCGCGCCAGATCGCGACCAGCAGGGCCATCAGCACCGGGCCGATGAACAGGCCGAGAAAACCCATCGTTTTGACGCCGCCGATCAGGCCGAAAAAAGTCGGCAGGAAGGGCAGCTTTATCGGGCCACCGACCAGCTTCGGGCGCAATGTCTTGTCGACGATGAAGAGTTCGACCGCGCCCCAGATGAACAGCGCCAGGCCGGCCATCGGCGAGCCGCTGGCGGCGAGATAGATCGAGACCAGCGTAAAGGACAGCGGCGCGCCGCCGGGAATCAGCGCCATGATGCCGGTCAGCGCGCCGAGCGTCACCGGCGACGGCACGCCGGCCAGCCAGTAAGCGATGCCCAGCACCAGTCCTTCGCCGATGGCGATAACGGTCATGCCGGTCACCGTCGACGAGATCGTCGCCGGCACCACGCGTGAGATCCGTTCCCATCTGGCCGGCAGGATGCGTTCGCCGAGGCGGTCGACCTGCCCGGCGAAATGCTCGCCGTCGCGATAGGCAAAGAACAGCGCGATCATCATGAACAGCAGCGTCAGCAAAAGGCCGAAAGCGCTGCCGCCGGCGGCAAGCACGCCGCGATAGATGCTGCCGATATTGGCACCGCTGATCAGCTGGATCAGTTCGCCGATACCGCCGGGATGGCCGAGATTGACCGTCCACTGCTCGTTCAGCCATTCGCCCACTACAGGCAGCGTGGCGATCCAGTGCGGCGTCGGCGCGCCGTAGCGGTTGGTCTCGATCGCCCAGCCGACCCATTCGCGCACCTCGTTGATGGCGTAGGTGCCGGCAAGCGCGATCGGCACTACCAGGAAGGTCAGGATGAAAAGGATCGCAAGCGTCGCGGCGATCGTGCGGTTGCCGCCGACGCCGGCGAGCAGCCGCCGATAGAGCGGCCAGCTGGCGAAAGCGATCACCAGGGCGGCAAGGACCGGGAACAGGAAGCCGTGGAAGAAATAGACGCCGGCGGCGACGATCAGCACCAGGAGCCAGCGCGCCGCCGACAGCGGCGGAATGACGGCGGCCCTGAGCGGCGTCGACAGGCCGAACAGGCGCTGCTGCCGCTCCGGTTTCTGGATTCTGGCTTCTTTCAAGCGCCCAACTCTCCCTGGCCCATCCCATCGCTTATGCACTGATATAGTGCAGCAATCGTGACGACATTCCAAATGGTGACAGGGAAGCTGCTGATCTCCCCCCTCGTGGGGGGATGGCCGGCAGGCCAGAGGGGGTTGCCGCGCGTGAAGCGCCAGCTGCCTCCGTTGGCGATGGGGTCGCGTCAGGACGTGCCGACCCCCTCTGTCGCCTTCGGCAACATCTCCCCCTCAAGGGGGGAGATTGCAGCCTCACCCGAACTTGCCAGTCCTCGGGAACCCCTTCGGCACCATGCGGCCGGCCGAGGCGCGGGCGCCGATCCATTCGGCAAGCTCGTCACGCGATTTGGTGAAGATGCGGTCTGCCGAATCCTGCCAGGATAGGCCGCTTGCGAACGTGAAGGTCTTGAGGTCGAGGACGCCGCCATCTTTGTATTTCTGCAGGCGCACGCCCTTGCCGCGCCCCATCTCCGGTATCTCGGCCAGCGGGAACACCAGCATCTTCCGGTTCTCGCCGATGATGGCGAGATGGTCGCCGGTGACGATCACGCAGCGCTGGGCCTCGTCGGGCGCCTTGACGTTCATCACCTGCTTGCCCTTGCGGGTGTTGGCCACGACCTCCTCTTCCGGCACGATGAAACCGTTGCCGTCATGCGAAACCAGCAGCAGCTTGCGCTTGGGGTCATGGACGAAGGCGGTGACGATGTCCTGGTCATTGTCCATGTCGACGATGATGCGGATCGGCTCGCCATGGCCGCGCCCACCCGGCAGCCGGTCGGCGCCGATCGTGTAGAACTTGCCGCCGGTGGTGAAGACCAGCACCTTGTCGGTCGTCTGGGCGTGGAAGGCGAGCTTGAGGCTGTCGCCTTCCTTGAAGGTCAGAGTCGAATGGTCGGTCAGATGACCTTTCATGGCCCTCAGCCAGCCCTTTTCCGAAACGACGACGGTGACCGGCTCGCGCTCGATCATGGCATGGGCGATATCGGTCAGGTCATGTTCGGGTGCATCTGCGAACTCGGTCCGGCGCTTGCCGATCTCGGTCTCGGGCCCGTATTTCTGGCGAACGTTGGCGACTTCCCACTTGATCGTCGCCCACTGTTTGGCATCGGATGCGAGCAGCGCCTCGATTTGCTTCTTCTCGCCGCTCAGGCCGTTGAATTCCTCGCGGATCTCGAATTCCTCGAGCTTGCGCAGCGCCCTCAGCCGCATATTGAGGATGGCCTCGGCCTGGGTGTCGGTGAGCGACCAGCGGGCCATCATCACTTGCTTGGGCTCGTCCTCCTCGCGGATGATCCTGATCACCTCGTCGATGTTGAGGTAGGCGATCAGGTAGCCGGCGAGGATCTCCAGCCGCCTCTCGATTTCGCCGAGGCGGTGCTTGGAGCGGCGGATCAAGACGTCGCGGCGGTGCTCCAGCCACTCCTTGAGCACGCCCTTCAGCGACAGCACGTTCGGCACCTTGCCGCGCGACAGCACGTTCATGTTGAGCGGAAAGCGGCTTTCGAGCTCGGTCAGCTTGAACAGCGATTCCATCATGATGCCGGGATCGACCGAGCGGCTCTTCGGCACCAGTACGACGCGGATGTCCTCGGCGCTCTCGTCGCGGACATCCTCGAGCAGCGGCAGCTTGCGCGCCATCAAAAGCTCGGCGATCTTCTCGATCAGCCTGGCCTTCTGGACGCCGTAGGGGATTTCGGTGACGACAATGTTCCAGGTGCCTCTGCCCTGGTCCTCCTGGCTCCATTTCGCTCTGACGCGAAAGCCGCCGCGGCCGGTCTCATAGGCATCGAGGATCGAGGCACGGCTGTCGACGATGATGCCGCCGGTCGGAAAATCCGGCCCCTGCACGAAGTCCATCAGCTTGGTGACGGGCGCATCCGGATGATCGATCAGGTGAAGCGCGGCGTCGCAAAGCTCGGCGGCATTGTGCGGCGGGATCGAGGTCGCCATGCCGACGGCGATACCGGACGAGCCGTTGGCAAGCAGGTTCGGGAAGGCGCCGGGCAGCACGGCCGGCTCCTCGTCTTCCTCGTTGTAGGTCGGGCGGAAATCGACGGCGTCCTCGGTGATGCCTTCCAGCAGCAGCGTCGACACTTCCGTCATGCGCGCTTCGGTGTAGCGCATGGCGGCGGCATTATCGCCGTCGATATTGCCGAAATTGCCTTGCCCGTCGACCAGCGGATAGCGCATCGAAAAATCCTGCGCCAACCGCACCAGTGCGTCATAAATCGATTGGTCGCCGTGCGGATGGAATTTGCCCATCACCTCGCCGACGATGCGGGCGCATTTGGCAAAGCCCTGGTCGGGGTTGAGCCGCAACAGGCGCATGGAATGCATGATGCGGCGATGCACCGGCTTCAGTCCGTCGCGCACGTCGGGCAGCGCCCGGTGCATGATGGTCGACAGCGCGTAGGCGAGATAGCGCTCTTCCAGCGCCTTCTTCAGATCGACCGGCTCGATATTGTCGCCGCCGCCAGTTTCAGGCGGCAAAAGCCTTTTTCCCATCGGCTGGCACTAGCCGAGCGGGTGATTCGCGGCAAGAGGCGCCAGCATACGTCCTCCTATGCAACAGGAATTGGAAGCGTCGCGACGCCGGCCAACATCAATCCGTCTGCTTCTATCGCAAGCCTGATGGATCGGGTTTGCCTTTGGCCGCTATTTTCGACCATTGTGCCGAGGCCCGCCTTTTTCCGGTCCAGTTCGTCGCTGAATGGTGACGACGCGAAGAAAAGAATTTCAGGACACTCTCAGGGGAGCTCTCGATGACGATCAGAAACTCGACACTTAAAAGACTGGCTTTTTCGACCTTTTTGCTGACGCTGCCGCTGAATGCGGCCTTCGCGCAGGATACCGCGGTCGCCGACCGACTGAAGGCTGCCCTCGCCGCCCAGGGCGTCGACCTCTCCTGGACCGGAGTAACCGGCGACACCTCGAGCATGGTTCTGCAAGGCGTAGCGGTCAAACCGGCGGCCGAAAAGGAGGCGCTCAAGATCGGTGACGTCAAGCTCGAAGGCGTGACCGAAGCCAATGGCGGCTATCAAATCGCGACCGTATCGACTTCGCCGTTCGAACACAGCGAGGATGGCGTCACGCTCAATCTCAGCCCCTTCGTCATCCACGACATGACGGTGCCGGCCGAAGGTGCAAGCGGTCCGCTGGGCTCGCTGATGATGTACAAATCGGCCGAGCTCGACAACATGACGGTCAAGGTTGCCGACAAGACCGCGTTCTCGATGGACGGGCTTGCCATCGCAATCACGCCGCCGGCCGACGGCAAGGCCATGGAGTTTTCCGGCACCACGGAAAAATTCACTGCCGACCTGACGCTGGTCGAAGATCCGAAGTCCAAGGAAGTCATCAACGCGCTCGGCTACCAGAACATCTCAGGCAATCTTGAGATGGAAGGTACCTGGCAGCCTACCGACGGCAGGATGGACTTGTCGAAATATGAAATTTCGGTCGACAATGCCGGCACGTTCGGCATGACTTTCAATCTCGGCGGCTACACGCTGGACGTCATCAAGTCACTGCAGGAGATGCAAAAGAAGATGGCAGCGCAACCCGAAGGCGCCGACAATTCGGCGCAAGGCATGGCCATGCTCGGGCTGCTGCAGCAGCTTTCGTTCAACAGCGCCTCGATCCGCTTCGATGACGATTCGCTGACCAAAAAGGTGCTGGATTATGCCGGCAAGCAGCAGGGCATGTCCGGCAAGGACATCGCCAACCAGGCCAAGGCGATCGTGCCATTCGGCATGGCGCAGCTCAACAATCCGGAACTGACGGCGCAGGTTTCGGCCGCGGTCAACAAATTCCTCGACGACCCGCAAAGCATCGAGGTCTCGGCCGAGCCGCCGGCAGCGGTGCCGTTCGCGCTGATCATGGCGGGCGCCATGTCCAACCCACTCGACCTGCCGAAAACGCTGGGCGTGACGGTTACGGCGAACGAAGACTGATCGATACAGCCTTCAAGCAAAAAGCCCGGCAGTGATGCCGGGCTTTTTTATGAATCCACAGAACCGGTTCAGAGCGTTTCCTAAACCTCTTTCTTCGCCGCCACGACGCGCAGTGACAATTCGCGAAGTTGCTGCGGGCTGGCTTCCGACGGCGCGTTCATCAACAGGTCGTAGGCCTGCTGGTTCATCGGGAACATCGTCACTTCGCGGAGGTTCCTGGCGCCGACCAGAAGCATGACGACGCGGTCGATGCCGGCCGCCATGCCGCCATGCGGCGGCGCGCCATACTGGAAGGCACGGTAGAGGCCACCGAAGCGCTCCTCGACGGTTGCGCGGTCCAAGCCAACAGTCTCGAATGCCTTGACCATCGTTTCGGGCAGATGGTTGCGAATGCCGCCCGAAGCGATCTCGAAACCGTTGCAGACCATATCGTACTGGAACGCCTTGATGCCGAGCAGATCCTCGCCGTTAAGCGCATCGATGCCACCCTGCGGCATCGAGAACGGATTGTGCGCGAAGTCGATCTTCTTCTCCTCCTCGTTCCATTCGAAGAACGGGAAATCGACGATCCAGCACAGTTCGAAGCGGTCGCGGTCGACAAGGTTGAGCTCCTCGCCGGCGCGGGTGCGCGCCGCTCCCGCGAAGGAGACGAACTTCTTCGGGTCGCCGGCGACGAAGAAGGCGGCATCGCCATCGGCAAGGCCGAGTTGCAGGCGGATAGCCTCGGTGCGCTCCTCGCCGATGTTCTTGGCCAGCGGCCCGGCGCCTTCGAGCTTGTCGCCCTCTTTGCGCCAGAAGATATAGCCGAGGCCGGGCTGGCCCTCGCCTTGCGCCCATGAGTTCATGCGGTCGCAAAAGGCGCGCGAACCGCCGGTTTTCGCCGGAATGGCCCAGACCTCGGCCTTCGCATCGTTGGCAAGGATGTCGGCGAACACTTTGAAGCCGGAATCGCGGAAATGGTCGGACACGGCCTGCATTTCGATGGGGTTGCGCAGGTCCGGCTTGTCGGTGCCGTATTTGCGCATGGCGACGTCGTAGGCGATGCGCGGAAACTTCTGCGTCACCGGCTTGCCGGCGGCAAAGGTCTCGAAAACGCCTCGCATGACCGGCTCCATGGTGTTGAACACGTCCTCCTGCTCGACGAAGCTCATCTCCACGTCGAGCTGGTAGAATTCACCCGGCAGGCGGTCGGCGCGCGGATCCTCGTCGCGGAAGCACGGCGCGATCTGGAAGTAGCGGTCGAAGCCAGACACCATGATCAGCTGCTTGTACTGCTGCGGCGCCTGCGGCAGCGCGTAGAAATTGCCGGGATGGATACGCGACGGCACCAGGAAGTCGCGCGCCCCTTCGGGCGACGAGGCGGTCAGGATCGGCGTCGAGAATTCGGTGAAGCCGACCTCGCCCATCAGCTTGCGCATCTCGGCGATGATTTTCGTCCGCGCCACGATATTCTTGTGCAGCGTGTCGCGGCGCAGGTCGAGGAAGCGGTATTTGAGGCGGATATCCTCCGGATAATCTGGCTCGCCGAACACCGGCAGCGGCAATTCCTTGGCCGCCGACAGCACGTCGATCTCGCGCGCGAAAATCTCGATCTCGCCGGTCGGCAAATTGGGGTTCACCGTGTCGGCGAGGCGCGCCTTGACCTCGCCGTCGACGCGGACGACCCATTCGCCACGCAGCGTCTCGGCGATCTTGAAGGCAGGCGAATCCGGATCGGCGACGATCTGGGTCAGGCCGTAATGGTCGCGCAAATCGATGAACAGCAGGCCGCCATGGTCGCGCACGCGATGCACCCAACCCGACAGGCGAACGGTCGAGCCGACATCGACCTTCCTCAATTGGGCACAGGTATGGCTGCGGTAACGATGCATTGTCATTCTTAAAGTCCGGGTGCTGGGTTGTGGCCGAGGCATGATGGCCCGGCCCGAAAATTTGCGCGAAAAGCACATGAGAGGGTGCATTTGTCAAGGCAAGCGGCGCCGGCACGAGTTCGCGTTTCTTCCCGCCCCTGTCCCGCCGGCATCAATTCATGCGAGAGGCGTTAATCTGAGTCTGCTGCTCTGTGCCGGCAGTTCAACTAATGCACCTCATCCCTTGACCCCGCCTGCGGTGAGGCCGGAGATGATCTTGCGCTGGAAGATCAGGACAAGGATGACGAGCGGCACGGTGACGATCACCGATGCGGCCATGATGTTGCCCCACGGGATCTCGAACTGCGAGCTGCCGGAGAGCAGCGCGATCGCGACCGGCACAGTTCGCTGCTCGTTGTTGGAGGTAAACGTCAGAGCGAACAGGAACTCGTTCCACGCACCGATGAAGGCGAGAAGCCCGGTGGTCGCCAGCGCCGGCCACATCAGCGGCAGGAAGACGCGGCTCATGATGATCCAGGGCGTAGCACCGTCGAGGATCGCCGCTTCCTCCATCTCGATCGGCAGGTCGCGAACGAAGGCGGTGAGCACCCAGACGGTGAACGGCAAGGTGAAGATCATGTAGGAGAAGATCAGCGCGAACGGCGAATTGTAGAGGCCGAAGGCCCGGATCAGCTCGAAAAGCCCGGCAAGCACCGCCAATTGCGGGAACATCGAGACGGACAGGATAATGAGGAGCAGAGCCGAGCGACCGCGGAAGCGGATGCGTGCTAGCGCATAGGCGGCGGTGACGCCGAGGAACAGCGAAATGGCGACAACGACGCTCGAGATGAACAGCGAGTTCACGAGGTTGCGCAGGAAGGTCCCCTCGGTGAAAACGGTCCTGTAATTGCTGAAGCTAATCGTCTTCGGCCAGTAGTCGATCTGGAAGAGTGCCGTCCCCGATTTCAGGCTGGTGATGATAGCGTAGTAGAACGGGAACACCGCGACGATGACTATGACGGCGACGAGGAGGTAGAAAGCGGTGCGCTTGACGATCCACATGATCAGTAGTCCAACATGATCAGTAGTCCCCATATCATCAGTAATCCTTGTCCAGCCTTATCCGGCCGAGCCAGAGAACGAGCATGGTCAGCAGAGCGAGGATGAGGAAGAGCAGCGTCGATGCAGCGGAACCGTAGGCGAACTTGTCGAACTCAAACAGGCTCTCGCGGGCAAACACCGACATCGACTTGGTGTGTATGTTGTTTGGCGTGAGCACGTAGATCAGGTCGAAGATGCGCAGCGCATCGAGACCGCGGAAGATCATGGCTACCATCAACGCCGGTCGGATGAGCGGCAAAGTGATCTTCCAGAACACTTTCCACGGGCTGACGCCGTCGAGTTTGGCGACCTCGTAGATTTCTTGCGGAAGCATCTGAAGGCCGGCGAGAATGAGAAGCGCCATGAACGGGGTCGCCTTCCAGACGTCGACAACGAGGATGGCGACCATCGCCGTGTCGGCGCTGGCCGTCCAGGCGATCTTGGTGCTGATCAGGCCGAGCTTGAGAAGGACGTCGTTGATGATGCCGAACTGATCGTTGAGCATCCACTGCCACATTTTCGCTGAGACGATCGTCGGGATCGCCCAAGGGATTAGAATCGCGGCGCGCACGACGCCGCGGCCGCGAAATTGGGTGTTGAGCACCAGCGCGACGATCATGCCGAGCACTGTCTCGCAGGTGACCGAAATCACCGCGAAGCGCACCGTGTTCCAGACAGCGCGCCACCAGACCGGGTCGACGAACAGCCCGTCATAAATGACCCGGCCGCTCGGCATTTGCAGGACCGAGAAATAGTTGGCGAAGCCAATCCAGCGACGGGCTTCGAGGTCGGCGAGCGAGGCATCGGTGAAGCCGAAATAGATCGTGCGCATCAAGGGCCAGCCGGCAACGGCGGCGAGTACGATGAGCATCGGGGCAAGCAACAGCCATGCCGATCGCGTGCGCTGACGCGCCAGCAGTGAGCCTCGGCGCGGTGAGATCACCAGGCGGCGCCCTTGAGCCTGGTCAAGGAGAACTCGAGATCGGCAAGGTTGTCGGCGGCCGCGCCCTCGCCGGACATGGTGTTGTGGACGGCGGTCCAGAACTCGCTCGATACCTCGTTGTACCTGCTCTTGGCCTGGGCCGAGGGACGCGGCACCGCGTTGAGGACGACTTCCTTCCAGCGCGGAATGACCGGCTGCGCGCTGGCGATGTCGGCATCGTCGTAGAGCGCCTGGATGGTCGGCAGATATGCCCCCTTCAAGGCGCGGTACTTCTGCATCTGAGGCGAGGCGATCCATTTGACCAGCTCGATTGCTGCGTCCGGGTTCTTCGAATATTTGGAAACCGCGAGATTCCAGCCGCCGAGCGTTGCTGCCGGGCGGGCGCCCTCACCCGACCCCGGCGGCAGCGTCGTCACCTCGAACTTGCCTTTGATGGGGGAGCTTTCGCTGTTGCCAAGCGCGTAGGCGTAGGGCCAGTTGCGCATGAAGACGGCGTTACCGGTCTGCCAGACACCGCGCGACTCTTCTTCCTGATAGGCCAGAACGCCGGGAGGCGAGATCGTTCCCACCCAGCCCCTCGCCATTTCGAGGGCAGCGGCTGCTTGCGGGTTGTTGATGGAGATCGTGCCGTCCGGCTCGATGATCTGGCCGCCGCCGTTCGACTTCACCCATTCGAGTGCATCGCAGGTCAGCCCCTCATAAGCGTTGCCCTGGAAGACGAAGCCCCACATGTCCTTGTTGCCGGCCTCGCGCTCCTTGTCCATGACCAGCTTGGCGGTGTCGGCAAGTTCGGTCCAGTTGGTTGGGACCTTGGCGCCGTATTTGTCGAGGAGGTCCTTGCGGTAATAGAGCGCCGGCGCATCGGTGAATATAGGCAAGGCGACGAGTTTGCCATCGACGGTCTGCGATCGGATGATCGATGGGAAATGGGCGCCAACGACATCCTTGGTCGCCTCGGTCAGGTCAACGAGCTGTTTTGCGAGCTGCGGGGCCCAGATGACGTCCGTCTGATAGACGTCGACGTCGCTGCTCCCGGCGGCGAGCCAGAGCCTGTATTGGCCGAACTGGTCCGTCCCTGAGGGCGGCACCGGAACGACGGTAACCTTGTTGCCGGTCTTCTTCTCGTATTGATCGAGTATCTCGCGAAGGATTCTCTGGCCGTTACCGGTATCGCCCGAAACAATAGCGAGGTCGACGGCCCGCGCCGGGCCGGCCGCCAGAACTGCAGCCACGGCAAATGCAGCAAATGCGGGATGATACTTCATGATGGCGGACCTCCCTCTGGAGCTTCAGGCCGGGCAGCAGAAACGACATCGATGCCCGACACCGTCCTCCACACACCGGCAGCTCACAAGACGCGCATTCGCCCACCAGCACTGAACTACAAAGGTACGCCTTGGGTTCCCAACGCGGAGCATCCAGCGCCACGCGGTAGCGCAAGTTCCCAGCTCGGTAAAAATAGAAGCTGAGGCACCCGTGGCCCTGGCTGGCCCCAACGCCACCGGGAATTGCCGCTGGTATTGGCAAAGGCGATGGTTCAAGAAGGATCAACGACAGGCTTTCCCTTCATGTCCTCCATCCGCCCGCTGATCCCGCTCCTGATCGCCGCCGGCATCCTGCTCGGCGGCAACGGCCTGCAGAGCACCTTGATCGCGCTGCGCGGTGCGCAGGAAGGTTTTCCCGCCTCCTCGATCGGTCTGATGGGCACGTTCTATTTCGCCGGCTTTTTGCTCGGCTGCCTTGCCGTCACCCGCATCATGAAGTCCGTCGGCCATGTGCGCGCCTTTTCCGCATTGGCGGCGATCGCCTCGGCGGGAACGCTGCTGCTGGTGCTGGTCATCGATCCCGTGATGTGGTGCGCCGTGCGCTTTGCCGGCGGGTTCTGCTTTGCCGGCCTGTTCACCATCATGGAAGCCTGGCTGAATTCCGGCGTCACCAACACCGACCGGGCGCGGGTGCTTGCCATCTACCGCATGGTCGATATCGGCTCGGTGACGGGCGCCCAATTCCTGATCCCGATCTTCGGCGCCGGCGGCTTTGCCATCTTCGCCATCATGTCGATGATGATCACCGTTTCGCTGGTGCCGGTTTCGCTCGGCGACCGCTCCAACCCGACGCCGCCGGAAGACGTCAAGCTCGATTTGGCGCGCGTCTGGCGGATCTCGCCGCTTGGCTGCTTCGGCTGCATCGCCGTCGGCGTCACCAACAGCGCCTTCCGCACCCTGTCGCCGGTCTATGCAGAGCAGATCGGCATGTCGGTCGCCGACGTCGTCACCTTCGTCAGCGTCGGGATTTTCGGCGGCGCCATCATCCAATACCCGCTTGGCTATCTCTCCGACCGCTGGGACCGGCGCTCGGTTCTGCTGATGACGACGTGTTGTGCGATGGTGGCGGCGCTGGCGCTGGCGTTGGTGGCAGGCGGCAGCCCGTTCGTCAACTTCGTGCTCGTCTTCATCTTCGGCTGCTTCGCCATGCCGCTCTATTCGCTGTCGGCGGCGCATTCCAACGACCGCGCCGACAAGGGCGAGTTCGTGCTGATCAACGCAGCCTTGATGCTGTTTTATTCCTTCGGCGCCATTGGCGGCCCGTTCGCCGCCTCGACGGCGATGCAATATTTCGGGCCGAGCGCGCTGTTCGTGTTCAGCGCCATCGTCTATGCGGTCTTCGTGGCCGTCATCCTTTACCGGATGCGGGCGCGGTCTGCCGTGCCGGCGAGCCATCGCAGCCGTTTTACCGCCCTGTTGCGCACGTCGACGGTTTTTGCTCGGTTGGCGAAGAGGAACGCTGATCCCGATGAGCCCGCAAAGCCCCGATAAAGGTGCTTACGCTTGACGAAAGCGCGCGCGGCTGAAATTGAAAGAGACCCTGCCCTTTGCCAAAAGCGATTTGATGCACGTCATCACCACCCAGAAAGAACTCGAGACCGTTATTGCCGCTTTCGAAAAGGCGGAATTCGTCACCGTCGATACCGAATTCATTCGCGAAACGACCTTCTGGCCGATCCTGTGCCTGATCCAGATGGCAGCGCCCGGGGTGACGGCACTGATCGATCCGCTGTCGCCCGAAATCGATCTGAAGCCGTTCTTCAGGCTGATGGCCAACGAGGCGATCGTCAAAGTCTTCCATGCGGCGCGCCAGGACATCGAAATCATCGTGCATCTCGGGGATCTGGTGCCGCATCCGGTGTTCGACACCCAGGTGGCGGCGATGGTCTGCGGCTTCGGCGACAGCGTTTCCTACGACCAGCTGGTGCAGCGCATCACCGGAGCGCGGCTCGACAAGTCCTCGCGTTTCACCGACTGGCGCCACCGGCCGCTGTCCGAAAAGCAGCTCGATTACGCACTTGCCGACGTCACCCACCTGATCGAGGTCTACAACCACCTCAGCGCCGAACTGGTGCGGGAAAACCGCGCCCACTGGCTGAACGAGGAGATGGACGTGCTGACCTCGCGCGAGACCTACGATCCGCATCCCGAGGATGCCTGGAAGCGGCTCAAGATGCGGCTGCGCAAGCCGCAGGAACTGGCGATCGTGCAGGCGGTGGCCGCCTGGCGCGAACGCGAAGCGCGCGAGCGCGACGTGCCGCGCGGCCGGGTGCTCAAGGACGATGCGATCTACGAAGTGGCGCAGCAGGCGCCGCGCGACGCGGCGGCGCTGAGCAAGCTGCGCACCACGCCGAAGGGCTGGGAACGCTCTTCGACCGCGACGGCATTGCTTGGCGCAGTCAACGCTGCCCTTGCCCTGCCCAGGGAAGAGATGCCGAAGCTGCCGAAAAGCTTCCAGCCGCCGGAGGGGTCGAGCGCCGCTGCGGAGTTGTTGAAGGTGCTGCTGCGGATCGTTGCCGAAAAGGAAGGCGTCGCATCGAAGGTACTCGCCTCCAGTGACGACATCGACCGCATCGCTGCCGAGGGCGAGGAAGCCGACGTGCCGGCATTGCAAGGCTGGCGGCGCGCCGTTTTCGGCGAGGCCGCGCTCAAGCTGGTGCGCGGCGAACTCGCCATCAAGTTCGACAAGCGCAAGATCGCGCTGTTCGACGTGCAGCCTTGATCTGCTCAGACCAAGCCGAGCAGATGCAGCGCCAGCCATATCCAGCCAAGTGCGAGAACTACCGCGCCTAGGTAGAATGCCCTGCTGCGCAGGATTAGCCGATTGCTGGTCAAGTGGACCGATGCGTGAAGATAGCGGGAGACGACAAAGATCCACATCAGTGCCAAGGTCAAATAATTGACGCCATTGGTCACGTGCAGCGTCAAGCATAACACGTAGAAAAGCACCGGCAGTTCGAACTGGTTGCTCAGATTGTTGGCGACGGTGACGCTGGAACCAGGCTCCGTCGAGCGCGTCTTGAACTGGCCGGTCTTGGCTTCGCCCGATCTGACCGCACCATAGCGGCGCCGGCCCATTACGACATAGACGACATAGACCAGCAGCACCTGCGCCAGCATCGGCCAGAAGATCGCGGTCTGGTTCAAGACGCCCCCTGTCTTTGTCACCCAGCCTTCAAGGCCGTTTCTGAGCCATCAGGGTAAAAGCCGCAATGATGGTCACCGGCACCGCCAGAAGCGCGAATTTGGTGACGATCAGCGCTGAGGCAAAGGACAGCGAATCCGGATTGGCCGACAGGAAATCGGACAAAAGACGAGCCACGGCGATGTTCTGGGCATAGTCGGCAAGTGTGTAGGGCAGCACCAGCACAGCTGCGAATATCGACTGGGTTTGCGCAGGCAGCGCACGGAAATTCTTCAGCCGCCGGCCCGAGGCCAGGATCAGGCTGACCATCGTCAGCGACAGCAGCGCCGGAAACAGCAGGTCGAAGGTCAGGTAATGCCAGACGAGAATGATCTCGCTGCCACGCCGGCCGAGCGCCGTCAGCCAGGCCATGCCCTCATCCGGGGTGAAACCGGCATAGCGCATGTCGAGCGACGGCAGACCGCCGCTCAATTGGCGAAAATAGAGGAATTCCATCGCCGTCATGATGATGAAAACCGCCACGGTGGCGAAACAGAGTGCGGCGGCGTGGCGCGACAGCCGCAGGATCATTGCCGCCAGATTGCGCCAAGGCGCATGGCGATCAGGCCCCGCCAGGATAATTCGGGCTTTCGCGGGTAATCGTGACGTCATGGGCGTGGCTTTCACGAAGTCCGGCATTGGATATCCGCACAAAAGTGGCGCGCTCGCGGAAATCGGCAAGGTCGCGGCCACCGACATAACCCATAGCGGCTTTCAGGCCGCCTGCAAGCTGGTGCAGCACACCAGACACAGGTCCTTTGTACGGCACCTGCCCTTCAATGCCTTCCGGGACCAGTTTCAGCGTGTCGCGCACCTCGGCCTGGAAGTAACGATCGGCGGAGCCGCGTGCCATGGCACCGACCGAGCCCATGCCGCGATAGGCTTTGAAGGAGCGGCCCTGGTGCAGATAGACCTCGCCCGGGCTCTCGTCGGTGCCGGCCAGCAGCGAACCGATCATCGCAGCACTTGCGCCGGCGGCAAGCGCCTTGGCGAGATCGCCCGAATATTTGATGCCGCCGTCGGCAATGACCGAGACGCCCGATTTCTGCGCCGTCTCGACCGCCGACATGATCGCCGAGAGCTGCGGCACGCCGACGCCGGCGACGATGCGGGTGGTGCAGATGGAGCCCGGCCCGATGCCGACCTTGACCGCGTCGGCGCCGGCATCGATCAGCGCCAGCGTGCCTTCTGATGTGGCGACGTTGCCGGCCAGGATGCGAACCGAGTTGGAAAGCTTCTTGGCCCGCGTCACCGCATCCAGGACGCGCTGCGAATGACCGTGCGCGGTGTCGATCACCAGAAGGTCGACGCCGGCGTCGATGAGGCGCTCGGCCCGCTCGAAACCGTCATCGCCGACGCTGGTGGCGGCGGCGGCGCGCAAGCGCCCCTGCGCGTCCTTGGTGGCGTGCGGGTTGAGCTGCGACTTCTCGATGTCCTTGACGGTGATCAGCCCGACGCAATTGCCGTCCCGGTCGACCACGACCAGCTTCTCGATGCGGTGCTGGTGGAGCAGCCGCTTGGCTTCGTCCTGATCGACGTTCTCCTTGACCGTGATCAGGTTCTCGCGGGTCATCAACTCGTAGACCTTTTGCGCAGGATCGGAAGCGAAGCGGACGTCGCGGTTGGTCAGGATGCCGACCAGCCGGCCGACCGTGTGGCCGCCGGCGCCGCCGTTCTCGACCACCGGGATGCCCGAGATGCTGTAGGTGCGCATCAGACCCAGCGCATCGGCAAGCGTCGCCTCGGGACCGATGGTGACAGGGTTGACCACCATGCCGGATTCGAATTTCTTCACCTGCCGCACCTGCTCGGCCTGTTCGGCCGGCGAGAAATTGCGGTGGATGACGCCTATGCCGCCGGCCTGGGCCATGGCGATGGCGAGTCGCGCCTCGGTGACCGTGTCCATGGCGGCCGACAGGATCGGCACGTTGAGGTCGATGTCGCCGGCGATGCGGGTGCGGATGTCGGTCTCGCCGGGCATGACCTCGGAATGACCCGGCTGCAGCAGCACGTCGTCAAAGGTCAGCGCCAATGCGCCGGTGGACGTCTCGATGATTTTTGCCATGGCCAGCCCTCGGAATGCAGGAAAGGCGCTCGCCCTAATGGACAGCGCCGACTCGTCTTCTTCCCTTTCAGGATTGGCGCTGGCTCGTAACACGTCCCGTCGCCGTTGAAAAGCCGATGGTTGTGTAGTGGCAAAGCTGCATTTGCCGCAGGTGCTGCACGACTTGCGGTCGCACAAACGTGACAGCAAATTAATGCGACATCCGGGCCAAGCCATGATACCGCCCTACCTGTCGGTTTGGCCCCCAAGGCCGGCAAGCAATCGCGACGCACATCTCAAGGTCGGATTCATCGTGAACCGCACCATTCCGCTTATCCTGGCGGTCGCTCTATTCATGGAAAACATGGATTCGACCGTCATTGCGACATCGTTGCCGGCGATCGCCATCGACATCCACACCAGCCCGATCGCGCTCAAGCTGGCGCTGACCGCCTATCTGGTATCGCTGGCGATCTTCATTCCGATCAGCGGCTGGATGGCCGACCGCTTCGGCGCCAAGAATGTCTTCCGTGCCGCGATCGCCGTGTTCATCGTCGGTTCGGTCGCGTGCGCCATTTCCAATTCGCTGCCGGCTTTCGTGGTCTCACGCTTCCTGCAAGGCATTGGCGGCGCCATGATGACGCCGGTTGGGCGTCTGGTGCTGGTACGCGCGACGCCGAAAAGCGAACTCGTTTCTGCCATGTCGTGGCTGACCGTCCCGGCTCTGGTCGGCCCGCTGGTCGGCCCGCGGGTAGGCGGCTTCATCACGACCTATTTTTCCTGGCACTGGATTTTTCTGATCAACGTGCCGATCGGGCTGATCGGCATCTGGCTAGCCACGCGTTTCCTGCCGAAAACCGATCCTGCCGAGACGCCGCCGCTCGATTTCACCGGTTTCGTGCTGAGCGGGTTGGCGGCATCGGGCATCGTGTTCGGCCTGTCGGTGGTTAGCTTGCCGGCTCTGCCGCCCGCTGCCGGCTTTGTCACCGTAGCCGTCGGTCTGGCGTCGGCGGTGCTCTATCTGCTGCACGCGCGCCGCGCCAAGAATCCGCTGCTGGCGCTCGAGCTGTTTCGCAATCGGGTGTTCCGCTCGTCGGTGCTCGGCGGCGGACTGTTCCGCATCGGCATTGGTGCCGTACCTTTCCTGTTGCCGCTGATGTTCCAGATCGGTTTCGGGCTGACGCCGTTCCAGTCCGGCATGATCACCTTCGTCTCGGCAATCGGCGCCATAGGCATGAAATTCGTCACCGCGCTGATCTTCAGGGTCGCCGGCTTCCGCCGTGTGCTGATTTTAGGCCCGCTCGTCGCTGCCGCGTCCATCGCCATCAACGGCCTGTTCACACCCGACACGCCCTATGGGCTGATCCTCGCCATGCTGCTCGCCGGGGGCTTCATCCGCTCGATGTTCTTCACCGGCATCAACGCGCTTGCCTATGCCGAGATTTCGGCCGCCGACACCAGCAAGGCAACGCCGATCACCGCGGTGTTCCAGCAGCTGGCGATCGCGCTAGGCGTGGCGCTGGCCGGCGGCATCCTGGAAGTGTCGACCAATATCCATGGCGGCCCACTGACGCTGAGTGACTTCCACACCGCCTTCTTCATCGTGGCGGCGGTGTCGGCGGCGGCCTCGCTGTCGTTCATGCGGCTGGCCCCGGACGCCGGCAATGCCGTGTCGGGACATGGCCGGCTGACACCGCCGAAGACATTGGAGCCGGTGAGCCCGTCCGGGAGTTGATGCTCCTTCCCTTCTCCCCTTGTGGGAGAAGGTGGCGCGGGGCGCCGCGCCGCGCCCGCTGAGGGGGGGTTGGAGAAATTCTGCGGTAACAACAGCACTCGGGGTGACCAGCGGGGACCCCACAACAACCACCGCGCGG
>NZ_JAMYSE010000040.1:0-59326 GCF_040321795.1 Mesorhizobium sp. M0244
GTCCGCGAATGTGTTTATAACGAGAGGGGCGGGGGCGCTTAAAGCGCGCGACGGTGCGGGTAACCGCGCTCTACTAAAGCCCCTCTCGGGCCGCTTCGCGGCCACCTCTCCCCCGCTTCGCGGTGGGCGAGGAACCCAGGTCTTGAGAAGTCGGCGGGACAGCACCCCCTGCCGGCCATCTGCCCCTGCAAGGGGAACGCGCGATCACCCCGCGTCGCAGAGGCGCGTTTCGACTATTTCGCACAAATGGTGATAAAGGCACAAATGCCCCTGCTGGATGATCGGCGTCGAGGTCGAGGGCACGTTGAGCAGGATGTCCGACAATGGCTTCAGCTTGCCGCCGGTGTCGCCGGTCAGGCTGATCACCGTCATGTCCATCAAGCGCGCCTGCTCTGCGGCGGCGAGGATGCTTGGCGAATTGCCGCTGGTCGAAATGGCGAGCAGCACCGCACCCGCCGAGCCGTGCGCCTCGACCTGGCGCGCAAACACCGTGTCGAAGCCGTAATCATTGCCCCAGGCGGTCAGCACCGCCGCATTGGCCGGCAGCGCGATGACGTTGTAGGCCTTGCGCTCCCTGAGGAAGCGGCCGACCAGCTCGCCGGCGATGTGGATGGCATCGCTGGCCGAGCCGCCATTGCCGGCTATCAGCAGTGCCTTTCCTTGCGAAAGCGCCGCGACCACGGCGCTCACCGCCCGCTCCATCTCACTGGCAAGGTCGCGCTCGATCATCGCCGAAATCGCGGCCGCCGAGCGGACCAGGTATTCGTTCAGTTCGGACATGAAACCCTCAGTTGCCGGCGCGCAATCTGCCGATGGTGCCGGTCGTGCTTTTGCCGGCGACGAGGTCGACCAGCACGACGCGCCCGCCCGCCTTCTGCACCACATCGGCGCCGACCACCTGATCGACCGTATAGTCGGCGCCCTTGACCAGTATGTCGGGGCTCAGCGCTTCGATCAGCGAAAGCGGCGTATCCTCCTCGAAGATGACAACGGCGTCGACCGAGGCTAGCGCGGCCAGCACGCAGGCGCGGTCATGCTGGTCGTTGACCGGGCGCCCCGGCCCTTTCAGCCGGCGCACCGAGGCGTCGCTGTTGAGGCCGAGCACCAGCCGGTCGCATTGGCTGCGCGCCGCATGCAACAGGCTGACATGGCCGGCATGCAGGATGTCGAAACAGCCATTGGTGAAGCCGACGCTCAAGCCCTCGTCCTTCCAGGCCGCCACCAGCCGTGCTGCGGCGGCGGCATCGAGGATCGCATCCTTGTGGGCAACCGGACCATGCGAGCGAAACAGCGCACCGGTGAGTTCCTCAATCGTCAGCCGCGCGGTGCCGCGCTTGCCCACCACCACGCCGCCGGCGGCGTTGGCGATGGACCCGGCCATGACGCGGTCGGCGCCTGCTGCCAGCGACAGTGCGAATGTCGCGATCACCGTGTCGCCGGCGCCCGAAACGTCGAACACTTCGCGCGCTTGCGTGGCGACATGGCGGGCGTCGTCCGGACCGACGACGCTCATGCCCTTTTCGCTGCGCGTCGCGACCACGAAATCCAAACCGTGCGCCGAAATCAGCTGGCGCGCCGCCGCCTCGATCTCGTCGTCGGCGAACACTGCGCGGCCGACCGCCTCGCCGAGCTCCTTGCGGTTGGGCGTGATTGCCGTCGCGCCAGCGTAGCGCGCATAATCGCTGCCTTTCGGATCGACCAGCACCGGCTTGCCCGCCGCGCGGCAGATCGAGATCAGCTCGCCGGCGACGCCGTCGAGCAGCACGCCCTTGCCATAGTCGGACAGGATGACGATGTCGGCCCGCGCCAGCGCTTCGCGGAAGCGCCCGACCAGCATCGCGCGCTCGGCATTGCCCAAAGGCTTGATTTCCTCTTCGTCGAAACGCAGCACCTGCTGGTTGAGCGCGCTGAAGCGGCTTTTGGACGAGGTCATGCGATCGGCATCCTGTGCCAGCCCGCCGATGTCGACGCCAAATTCGCCGAGCATGCGCATGAGGTTTTTGCCGGCCTCGTCAGCGCCGATCACCGAGACCGGTATCGCGGCAGCGCCGAGCGAAACGATGTTGGCGACGACATTGCCGGCGCCGCCCATCGCCAGCGTTTCGCCGCGCCCGTGCAGCACGGGGATCGGCGCTTCCGGCGAAATGCGCTCGATCACGCCATTGACGAAACGGTCGAGGATTAAGTCGCCGACCACCAGCACGGTGGCGTTGCCGAACCGCGAGATGGCGCGGTGAAGAGGTTCGGGAGGAGGCAGCTTGATCATGTCAACGCGCGGGAGAGCCGATTTCAGTGACAGGGAGACTCGATTGGCAGGGCCGACCATTCATGGCGATGCCGATATACCGCAATTTCAGCCAACGCAACGGCAGGGCAGCGGCAGATCGCGGCGGCGAGACAGTCCGTCAGCTTTTCTGCAACGCGACATGCACGCCTAGCCCGACGAGCACCGCACCGCCGGCGCGTCGCATCAGGCGCTGCGCCCGGCTCGAGCGCCGCAGCCTGGCGATCACCGCGCCGGCCAGCACCACGCAAACGATGTCGGCCGACGAGAACATCAGGTTGACGATCGTTCCAAGCACGACGAACTGCAGCCAGACCGGAAACGCTGCCGAGGCGTCGATGAATTGCGGCAGGAACGCCATGAAGAAAATCGCCGTCTTGGGATTGAGCACCTCGACGGCAACGCTCTCGAAAAAGGCACGGCGGGCGGATTTCGGCTGAATTCCCGGCAAGACGGCATCGCCTTGCGCCTTGGCGCGAAACAGCGAAACACCGAGCCAGATCAGATAGAGCGCACCCACCAGCTTGACCGCCATGTAAAGCACCGGCACGGCATGGAAAAGCACCGACAGGCCGACAGCGGCGGCGAAGACATGCACATAGCCGCCGAGATGGATGCCGAGCGCCGCCATCAGGCCGGACCAGCGGCCGCGCGCCATGGTTTGCGCGGCGGCATAGAGCATGGCCGGGCCGGGGATATAGGCGAAGATCGCCGTGGTGGCGAAAAAGGCGACAAGCAGTTCGGTTGACGGCATTACCTTGCTCCTGTCGCCGATCGGCCGGCAGGCCGACTGAAACGAGACCTTTGCGGCGCCACTATGGCGCTCACCCGGCCGCCCCGCCACCTCTTTGTCGACAGCCCGGCCCGCCTCCCCTATAAGGCCAGAATCCCACAAGGGCTACAATCGGCACAAGATACCAGAGGCTTTCATGATCATCGTCACGGGCGGCGCCGGCATGATCGGTTCCAACATCGTCGCCGCGCTCAACGCCGACGGTTTCAGCGACATCCTCGTCGTCGACGACCTCACCGACGGCCACAAGATCACCAACCTCGCCGACCTCGAGATCGCCGATTATCTCGACAAGGACGATTTCCTGGCGCGGATGGAGGCCGGGGACCTCGGCCGCATCGAGGCCGTCTTCCACCAGGGCGCCTGCTCGACCACCACCGAATGGAACGGCAAGTTCATGATGGAGGTCAACTACGCCTATTCGAAGCGGCTGCTGCACGCCTGCCTGGCGCTGCGCGTGCCCTTCCTCTATGCCTCCTCGGCTTCCGTCTATGGCGGCGGCGCCGAGTTCCGCGAGGAGCCGGAATGCGAACGGCCGCTCAACGTCTATGCCTATTCGAAAAAGCTGTTCGACGACTATGTCCGCCGCACCGTTTTCGATACCGACCATCCGCCGGTGGCGGGCCTGCGTTATTTCAACGTCTACGGGCCGCGCGAGGCGCATAAGGGCGCCATGGCCTCGGTCGCCTTCCATTTGTTCAACCAGGTCGAACGCGGCGAAAACCCGAAGCTGTTCGGCGCCTATGACGGTTTCGGGCCCGGCGAGCAGAGCCGCGACTTCATCCATGTCGGCGATGTCGCCGACGTCAATCTGTGGCTATGGAAACGCGGCTCGAGCGGCATTTTCAACTGCGGCACCGGCAAGGCCCAGCCGTTCCGCGCCATTGCCGAGACGGTGATCGAGGCGCTCGGTAAGGGCCAGATCGAATTCATCGAGTTTCCCGACCACCTCAAGGGCAGCTACCAGAGCTTTACGCAAGCTGATATGTCCCGCTTGCGCGCAGCCGGTTACAATGGCCAGTTCCGCACAGTGGAAACCGGCGTCAGAGACTATGTCGAATGGCTGAAAGCCCAACGATCCTCGTGATCGGCCCACGCTGGGTGGGCGACATGGTGATGGCGCAGTGCCTGTTCCAGGCGCTGAGGGAGCTTCATCCGGATGCCGCCATCGACGTGCTGGCGCCGGCCTGGGCAGCGCCGCTGGTCAAGCGCATGCCCGAAATCCGCCAGCAGATCGACCTGCCGCTGCAATCCGGCGCGTTCGAATTCCGCGTCCGAAGGCGCTTCGGCCGCCTGCTGCGCGGCCGCTACGACATGGCCTTTGTCCTGCCGGGAAGCTGGAAGTCGGCGCTGATCCCGTTCTTTGCCGGCATTCCACGCCGTGTCGGCCATCTCAAGGAAATGCGCTACGGGCTGCTGACCGACATCGTGCCGTTGCCCGATCGCCTGAAACGGCGCACCGCGCAGGCCTATTTCAGCCTTGCCCGGGGCGGCGCGTTCCAGGCGCCGAAGCTTGCCGTCGATCAAGCCAACCAGGCGGCATTGTTCGGCCGTTTCGGGCTGACGGCGGGGAAATTCGTGGCGCTCATGCCCGGCGCCGAATTCGGCCCGGCCAAGCGCTGGCCGAGCGAACACTATGCCGGGCTCGCCCGCGAGATGATGGCGAAAGGGTTTGGCGTGGCACTGTTCGGATCGAAGAACGACGCTGGGGTGACGGCGGAAATCGCCGCGCTGGCTCCGGGCGCCGTCGATCTTGCCGGCCAGACGCGGCTCGAGGATGCCATCGACCTGATCGCGGCGGCGAGGCTCGCCGTCTCCAACGACAGCGGGCTGATGCATGTCGCCGCCGCCGTCGGCACGCCGGTCGTCGCCGTCTACGGCTCGACCTCGCCGCAGAACACGCCGCCGCTCGCCGAGCGCCGCGAACTGCTCTGGCTCGGCCTGTCCTGTTCGCCCTGCCACAAAAAAATCTGCCCGCTCGGTCATCTCAACTGCCTGAAGACGCTGGAGGTCGAACGCGTCGTGGCGGCGGCGGAGCGGCTGCTGGAAATGCCGGCCGCCGCATGAAAGTGCTGATCGTCAAGACATCGTCCATGGGCGACGTCATCCACACCTTTCCGGCAGTCAAGGATGCGCGCCGCGGCCGACCGGATATCTCCTTCGACTGGTGCGTGGAAGAGGCCTTTGCCGGCATCGTCGCCTTGCATCCAGCCATCCAAACCATCCACAGCGTGGCGATCCGGCGCTGGCGCAGGAAGCTGCTTCAGCCCGGCACATGGCAGGAAGTGATCGGCTTGCGCCGCGCCTTGCGCGATTGTCGCTACGACCTCGTTCTCGATGCGCAAGGCCTGCTGAAATCGGCGCTGGTGGCGCGGCTGGCGGCAGCGCCGATCGCCGGTTTCGACCGTTCGAGCGCCCGCGAGCCTTCGGCGAGCCTGTTTTATGGCCATCGCTACGCCGTGCCGCGCGGCCTGCACGCCATCGAGCGCACGAGACGGCTGTTCGGGCTGGCGCTCGGCTACGAGCCGGATTTTTCCCGGCTTGACTCCGGCATCGCGCCGCCGGCCGCAAGATCGACTTTTGCCGGTGAAAAGACAGCCTTCCTGCTGCACGGCACCAGCCGCGAGGACAAGAAATGGCCGGTCGGTGACTGGATCGAAACCGCTCGCCTGCTGGTGGACAAGGGAATGACGCCGGTCACCACCTGGTCGGACGACCGGGAACAGGCGGTTGCCGAAGCGATCGCCGGCGCCGTTTCGCAAACCGTGGTGGTTCCCAGGTCGCCGCTTGCCGAGATCGTCGCCGTCATCGGCGGCTCGACGCTGGTCATCGGCGCCGACACCGGCCTCACCCATCTCGCCAGCGCTTTCGGCCTGCCGACGGTGGCGGTATTCCTCGCCACCGAGCCCGGCCTGACCGGCCCGCGCGGACCATTCTCATCGACGCTCCTGGCCGCGCCTGGGCGCATCGTCACGCCGGCGGAGGTAGTGGCGGAAGCCGAAAGGTTGCTGGCGCTTCGGGAGACTGGTCCGATCAATGTTGGTAGGGGCTGACCGGCAAGATTAGCGCTGCCCCTCATCTGGCTGCCGCCATCTTCTCCCCGTATGTATAGGGACGGGGAGAAGGACGCCTTCACCGAGGATTTCGCCAATCAGCAACGTTGCAGAAACAGCACCGACGTTGCGGCCAGCCCCTTCTCCCCGTCACTATACGGGGAGAAGTGCCCGGCAGGGCGATGAGGGGCAGCGCTAGCTGATGGAATTAAAGGCGCCCTTAAATGAACTGCACCTGGACGATCTCATACCCGCGCGCGCCGCCCGGTGCGTTGACCTCGATGGCGTCGCCGACTTCCTTGCCGATCAGGGCGCGCGCGATCGGCGACGAAATCGAGATGCGGCCGGACTTCACGTCCGCTTCCTGGTCGCCGACAATCTGGTAGGTCTTTTTCTCCTCGGTATCCTCGTCGACCAGCACCACGGTGGCGCCGAACTTGACCTTGTCGCCGCTGAGCTTGGTGACGTCGATCACCTCGGCTCGCGCGATCAGGTCCTCGAGTTCGTTGACCCGGCCCTCATTGAGGCTCTGTGCCTCTTTTGCCGCGTGATATTCGGCATTTTCGGAGAGGTCGCCATGCGAGCGCGCTTCGGAAATCGCCTCGATGATACGCGGCCGCTCCTGTTGCTGGCGCCAGCGCAGTTCTTCCTTCAATGACGCGAACCCCTCGCCTGTCATCGGGACCTTGTTCATAATGCCTGACCTTTCCTGCCGCCGCCCCCGCAATCGGGAGCGACCTTGTCGATGGTACAAAAAGAAAACGGTCCGGCAGCCTCGGGCTAACGGAACCGTCTCACCACAATTTCGCAAGATATAGCAATCTTCGCGGGTTTTTCACGTCCAAAAAGTCGGTTTTTGAAAAATCATCCACCGATGGCACGGTTGACCCAACGTCAAGCGGCGCTTCCAACATTACCGTGATGCCAAATCCCGGTTGGGGGCCAACATGTGCAGCCCAGCAAAAAACCGGCTGCGATTGCTCACAGCCGGTTATGAGGAGCGTTTCGGGGGTCGAATCAACTCCTCATGAAATGATCGATCTGCTCCGACAGCATGCCGTATTCGCGTGATCCCTTGCCCGCGCGCTTCTCGATCTCGCGGAGCTGTTCCTGGGCGCCGGCAAGATCGCCGATCTGCAGGTGCGCCTCGCCGAGATATTCGCGCACCAGCGTGTAATTCGGGTCGATGCGCAGCGCTTCCTCGTAATAGCCGAGGCCGACGGTGACGCGGCCGGAATGGCGGTGCGAATAGCCGAGATAATTGAGGATGCGCGGATCCTGCTTGTTGGCGGCGAGGCTGAGCACGGCGATCGCCTCGTCATAGCGCCCGGCCATCGCCAGATCGTGACCGGCATCATAGATGCTGTCGTCGTCCAGCATGCCTTGCTTCGGCGAGACGCATTTCTTCTGCTTCTTGTCCCAGACCTCCCCCTTCTTGCACTGGGTCTGGCTGCCGCCATTGCCTCCGCCTCCGCCGCCGCCACCTCCCCCACCCTCACCAGCCGAAAACGCCGGGGCCACAAACAGCGGCAGGGCGGCGATAGCCATGACCTGAATCAGCAGTCGTCTGCGCATCGAAGTCTCCTTTGAACCTGACAATGCAACATTAACGCCGGGCCAAAGCCGTTTCGTCCCGGAAATGTCATCCTATCCTACAAACGCCATCCATCCCAGGAACGCACGGCATCGGAAATCATGCTTCAACGATTAACGCCGACGCGCAAGATGACGTGACGAGCGCTGCAAATCCGCTATCATCCGGCAAACCGAGCACGAAGTAGGGAGAGCGCCGGTGCAGCAACGCCTTGAACGGGAATGGGAGCTTTCGATCGGTCCCGATACCGTGCGCCTGTTCATCCTCAAGGCGAAGGCGCTCAGCGCCGCCGTCAACGAAGACTATGCCGACGGCGCCGAGCACGAGATAGAGCTCGACGGCAACGCGCACGACAACCACCATCATGACGGCCTTGCCGAGGAAAGCTCCGAAAATCTCACCGAGGAAGAACTGCGCGAGCTGATCGACGACCTCAATGTCGACGAAGCGGCCGAGCTGATTGCGCTGGCCTGGGTCGGGCGCGGCGACTATGACGCGACGGAATGGACGGACGCGCTGACCGCCGCCCGCGAGCGCGCCAACAAGCGCACCGCAAAATATCTGCTCGGCATGCCGCTGCTGGCGGACTGGCTCGAGGAGGGCCTTGAAGCGATCGGCGCATGACAGCGCGGTTACCGATTGTGATCGGCAGCGCCCCTCGCCCAAAGCAACTTCCCTGCACGCTGGCCGTTGCGAGCTGATGGCGGCGTTTGGTTTTTCCAGATTGTGCAGACTGATGCTCGCCGTTGCGGCGGCGTCGCTGCTGGCCGGGTCCGTATCGGCCGAGGCGCCCAAACTACCGCAAACTGCACCCGTTCCCGAGTTCAACCAGGAAGCCACCCCGCCATCGCCGGCCGACATCCCGGTCCCCGAACCGCGCCCGGCCGCAGAGGCCGAGCAGCCCCAAATCGAGCAGCCGCAAAACGGGCAGCCGCAAAACGGCCAATCCCAAAACGGCCAGTCCCAAAACGGCCAATCCAAGACCGAGCAGCCTGAGCCGCCGGCGATCGCACCACTACCTCCTGAAAAGCCGGCACAGTCAGTGCCGCTGGCAAGCGCACCGGTCGCGCCACAAAACCCGACCGAAGCCGAGGACAAAAAGGAGGAGAAAAAAATCCTTCCAGATCCTCGATCGGCGGCTATTGCCGATAAAGAAATGCCGGACGAGGAGTTGGCCTGCCGCAGGCGGCTGAAGTCGATGGGCGTCGATTTCGAGGAGCGCAAGCCCGAGCAGGATGCGGCGGTCGGTTGCTCTATCCCCTACCCGATCGTGCTGAAGACGCTCGGCAAATCCATCGCCATCGGCCCCAAAACCGAGCTGAATTGCCAAATGGCCGAGGCCACCGCGCGCTTTGCCGCTGCCGTCATCCAGCCCGCGGCCAAGGCGGAGTTTGGCGAGGATCTCAAATCGATCGGCCAGGCCTCCGCCTTCGTCTGCCGGCCGCGCCACGCCGGCGGCAAACTATCGGAGCACGCCTTCGGCAATGCGCTCGATATCGCCAGCTTCAAGCTTTCGGACGGGAAGGAGATCGATGTCGGCCCGGCGCCGCCGCAGAAGGACGCGAAATTTCTGGACACGGTGCGCAAGGCGGCCTGCGGACCGTTCAAAACCGTGCTTGGCCCTGGCAGCGATGCCGATCATTCGCTGCATCTCCACGTCGACCTCGAACCGCGCCGCAACGGCGGTACGTTTTGCCAGTGACATCGAGCCCGCCGACATCGGGCGCCGCAATTTGGCCGCAGGCGTGAACGGCGCCGCTGATTTTTCCTTTACCCTTGGCGATTAAACTCTGTGCCATCTGGGGACAGGATACCTGCCGATGGCCGGAATATTTCGCGCTGCGCTTGCCGCCGCGCGGCAAACAAGGCGCGCGCGTATGGCCGGCAGGCTTGCCGCCATGCTTGCCATTGCGGGGGTCTCCGCCTGCAATACCAGCAGCGTGCTGTCGCTGCAGCCGGCCGTCGATGTCGGCAGCCAGACCGCTGCCGTCCCGCAAACTTCCGGCCCACAAAGTTCCGGCCCAGAATATTCCGGCATGCAGCGCCTCGTCCCATCCAACCCCTACATGACGGCCGCCTATCCGCGCATGGGCGACCCGATGTCGCCGGCCGAACAGATGCCGGCCACCGAGATCGATTGCCGAAAGGAACTGAAACGCCTCGGTGTCGTCTACACCGACATTGCGCCGATCCATGAAGGCCAGTGCGGCATCGATTATCCCGTCAAGATCTCGGCCATCGGCAGCGTCGAGATGAAGCCGGCCGCGACGCTGACCTGCGACATGGCCGCCACTTTCGCCGGCTGGACCAGGAACGAACTCGTCCCGTCGGCCCGCTGGCGCTATTTTTCAGGCGTCAAGACCATCCACCAGGGCTCGAGCTATTCCTGCCGCAGGATCGCCGGCGAAGGCGTGTTGTCGGAACACGGCAAGGGCAATGCGCTCGACGTGATGAGCATCGAGCTCAACAATGGCGACGACATCGACGTCCGCAAGCCCGGCCTGTTCGCCTTCCGCACTCGCGGCTTCCTCAACAATGTGCGCGCCGACGGCTGCCAATATTTCACCACCGTGCTCGGCCCCGGCTATAATTACGACCACCGCAACCATTTCCATTTCGACATCAAGAACCGCAAGAACGGCTATCGCGCCTGCCGCTGATTGGCAGTCTTTCAGATTGGCCGAAACCATATATCCCTTGGTCATCCTTGGGCGGAGCGTGAGCGAAGCGAAGCGCGCAGACCCGAGAATCCATGCCCGTGACCGGCGAGCGTCGCTGCGGTGCGGAAGCTGGGATTTTTGTGAAGACGACGACAATGGCGGTGAAGCCGTCCTTTGTCCGGATGGCAAAGAACAATAAGGACAATGCCCGTTTTCTGGACCGTTGCGCACTTCGTTCCACCTCATGGCATGGATCCTTGGGTCTCCGCGACGTCGCTTCGCTCCTGCTCCGCCCGAGGATGACGAAGGCGTGGTAAGCTCTAGCCAGATACACTTAGGCGCTAAGTTTTCGCATGAGCAAACGAAGCCTTCGACGACGCGCAACGACCTGGCTGGTGGCATGCTGTGCCGCCTATCTATCGCTCGCCTATTTCGCCGCGCCCGAGTTCTGGACGTTGCGGGACCGCAATTTTCGCAGCCGCCAATTCGAGATGGTGACGCATACGCCGCAAGGCATTCCGGGCGATCCGATCAATGTCGGCCTTGTCGGCACGAAGAAGGAGCTTGTCCATGCTTTTGCCGTCGCCGGCTGGGATACGGCAGACGCAATCACGCTGAAGACCGCGATCGAGATCGGCGAAAGCGTGCTGTTCGGCCGCCCCTATCCCGACGCGCCGGTCAGCCGGCTGTTGTTCGAAGGTCGCGCCCAGGACTTCGCCTTCGAACAGCGGGGCGGCGCCAGCCCCGCCCGGCGCCACCACGTCCGCTTCTGGCAGACCGATGCGACCGGCGACGACGGCCGGCCGCTTTGGCTGGGCTCGGCCAGCTTCGATCGTGGCGTCGGCCTCAGCCACGATACCGGCGCGATCACCCATCACATCGGCCCCGACATCGACGCCGAGCGCGATGGGTTGATGCGCGACCTCGCCGCCGCCGGCATGCTGATCTCGACCAGCGAGATACCAGGTGTCGGCGCCACAAAGACCGGGCGCAACGGCGAAGGCGATCCCTATTTCACCGACGGCAAGGTCATCCTCGGCATCCTGCTGCAACTGCCGTAGGCGCGCCGTATGACAGCCTTCGTCCCGACGGGGTCAGGGCACGGTGATCACGATCTTGCCGAACGGTCCCGTCTCCAACCGCTCGAATGCCTGCGGCACCTCGTCGAAGCCGAAGACCTTGTCGATCACTGGCTTGATCGCGAGCGTCTCGATCGCCTGGTTCATCCGCTCGAAGGCGCGTCGATGGCCGATCGATATGCCCTGTACGACGATCCGGTTGCGCAGGAACGGAATGATCGGGAAACTGAGTTCCATGCTGCCCAGAAGGCCTATCACCGACATCCGGCCGTCGGCGCCGAGCGCATTGAGCGAGCGCCGCGCATTGTCGCCGCCGACCATTTCCAGCACGTGCCTGACGCCGGTGCCGTCTGTCAACTCGCGGGCGACCTCGTCCCATGCCGGATGGCTGCGATAGTTTATCGCTTGCCAGGCGCCGAGCGCCTTCGCCCGTTCGAGCTTCTCGTCGCTGCTCGAGGTGACGATGGCGCGCAGGCCGAAGGCGGCGGCGAACTGCAGCGCAAATAGCGACACGCCGCCGGTGCCCTGGATGAGAACGGTCTCGCCCGGGATCGGCTTGGCCGCCTCGACCAGCGCGAACCACGCCGTCAGCGCCGCGATCGGCAGCGTCGACGCCTCGACATCGCTGAACGACGGCGGCGCCGCCACGGCGGCATCTTCATGAAAAAGCACATGCTCGGACAGCGTGCCGGGCAGTGACGATCCCAACGTATGCTTGTGCAGCACCGGCGGTGCGCCGCCGTCCGGCCAGTCGGCGATCACCTGGCCGAGCACGCGCTGCCCGACCCGGAAGCGGCTGACTTCGCCGCCGGTGGCCACCACCTCGCCCACCGCGTCCGATGTCGGCACGAACGGAAAGGTGAGGTCCGGCATCAGCACGCCATCGACGATCATCCTGTCCTTGTAGTTCAAAGATACCGCTGTGACGCGTACCAGAAGGTCATGTGGCCCGGGTTGGGGCACCTTTCCCTTAGCCGGCTTCATCCTGGACAGGCCGAAACCGTTCATCTCCCAGGACGTGTTGTTTTCGGTGCTCATTCGGTTCGCGCTCCGCTGTTGATGGCTGCGCCAGATATTTACGCCGTTTCACTATCGAGAAAAGTGCTTCCATGTGGCATGTTCCGCAACAAATTTAGGAACAAAACTCTACAATAGGAGAGCTTCATTGGAATCGGCCAACCTGCAAGGCATCGTCGCATTCGTTCATACGGTGGAGGCCGGCAGCTTCACCGGCGCCGCTGTCCGGCTGCATGTCACCAAATCGGCGGTCGGCAAATCGATCGCGCAGTTGGAACAGCGATTGGGCGTTCGCCTGCTCAACCGCACCACCCGCAGCCTGAGCCCGACCAGCGAGGGCTTGAGCTATTACGAAGCCTGCGTCAGGGCGCTGGCCGAGATCGAAGCCGCCCGGTCGCTGTTGGCATCGCGCAAGCAGGTGCCTTCCGGGCGGCTGCGCGTCGACCTGCCTTTGGCCTTCGGCCGGCGATGCGTCGCCCCGCTGCTGTTCGACATTTCCAAAAAATTCCCGGACCTGACGATGGAAATCTCGTTCAACGACCGGCGCGTCGACCTGATCGAGGAAGGCATTGACCTGGCGGTGCGTATGGGCGACCTCGACGACAGCCTTTCCATCGCCGCGCGCCGCATCTATGCCCAGCGCTCGGGCATCGTCGCCGCCCCCGCCTATCTCAATGCACATGGCAGGCCGCGATCGATCGAGGAGATCGCCAGGCACAGCCTCATCGGCTACGGCCGCGACGGCACGGTCCATCCCTGGACCATCAGGCATGCCGACGGCCGTCTCGAAAAGTTCGCGCCCAAGGCGCGGCTGGTGCTCGGTCACGGCGAACCGATGCTCGATGCAGCACTGGCGGCCTGCGGCATCGTCTTTCTGCCGACATGGCTGACGGCCGATAGCGTCAGGCGCGGCGAACTCGAAATGGTTCTGTCGGACTGTCTTGTCGAGAACGCCGTGGTGCATGCCATCTGGCCGGTGACGCGCAACCTCGCGCCGAAAGTCCGCGTCGTCGTCGACACCCTGATCGAGCATTTTTCCGCGCCGCCTTGGGATGTCGGAGATCAGCTCCGCGCGCTATCTTGAAAAATCGCGGCCGTCCTATTTTCGAAAACCGCGCGGCAATGCTATGGACCCGGCATGCTTTATGCTGAAATTGCCATCGTGGTCGTCCTCATCTGCGTGAACGGCCTTCTGTCGATGTCCGAGCTCGCTATCGTCTCGTCGCGGCCGGCCCGGCTCAAAGCGATGATCGACCGCAATGTCAAGGGTGCCGGCCGGGCTCTGGCGCTCGGCGCCAATCCGGGAAAGTTCCTGTCCTCGGTGCAGATCGGCATCACTTTGGTGGGCGTTTTGTCCGGCGCCTTTTCCGGCGCCACGCTCGGCCAGCGGCTGGCTACCTTCCTGGCGTCGGCCGGCGTCCGCGAAAGCCTCGCCGATCCCCTCGGCGTCGGCATCGTCGTCGCTGTCATCACCTATGGCTCGCTGATCATCGGCGAACTGGTGCCCAAGCAGATCGCATTGCGCGACCCCGAACGGGTCGCCGTCAGGGTCGCCCCGGCGATGACAATCCTCGCCAGCGTCTCGGCGCCGCTGGTCTTCCTGCTCGATTTTTCCGGCCGTGCCCTCCTGTGGCTGCTTGGCCAGCGCGGCCAGAGCGAGGAGAAGGTCACCGACGAGGAGATCAAGATGCTGGTCGCCGAAGCCGAGCACCATGGCACCATCGAATCCGACGAACGGCGCATGATCGCGGGCGTCATGCGGCTCGGTGATCGTGCCGTGCGTGCGGTGATGACGCCACGCACCGAGGTCGACTGGATCAATTTGCAATCCGACGAGGCGACCATCAGGAAGCTGTTGATGGAAACCCAGCATTCGCGCCTGCCGGCCGGCGACGGCGGCGTCGACGCCATGATCGGCGTCGTCCAGACCCGCGACGTGCTGGCGGCGATGCTGGGCGGCCGCGCGCTGGACCCGCGCCGGCACGTGCGCGCCGCGCCGATCGTGCATGACCAAGCCGACGCGCTGGACGTGCTTGCGACGCTGAAGGAATCCGACGTGCCGATGGCGCTGGTGCATGACGAATACGGCCATTTCGAAGGCATCGTCACCCCGGCCGACATACTGGAGGCGATCACCGGCGTCTTCCGTTCGGACCTCGACGCCGGCGAAGAGGAAAACGCCGTCAAGCGCGAGGACGGCTCATGGCTGCTCGCCGGCTACATGCAGGCCGACGAGATGGCGGAGGTTCTCGGCATCGACCTGCCCGAGAACCGCGACTACGAAACCGTCGCCGGCTATGTGCTGTCGCATATGCACCATCTGCCGGCGACCGGCGAATGCGTCGACGCGCAAGGCTGGCGCTTCGAGGTGGTCGACCTCGACGGCCGCCGCATCGACAAGCTCATCGCCACCCGCCTGCCCGGCGGCCACCGCGAGGTGGTGCGGTAAGACGCGGTGCGGGGTGGGCTGTTCGAATGTCAGCTCTTGACCCAATTGCGGACGTGGAGCCGTATTTTTCGCGCGGCTGCGACGCAGAAATGCGATTGCCGCCGACCGTACGCCAAGGCCAAGCTTGGCAATTCAATCGATCGCCTCGATGCCTTGCGCCTTCAGGCGTTCGAGATGATCCTTCATCTCCTTCAGCCGCTCGGGGGAGTGGCCCTGCCACTCGGTGACCTCGCCGGTGATCCTGAGCGGCTCGCGGGCGCGATAGGACTGCGTCGGATTGCCGGGGAATTTCTTGTCGGTAAGGTTTGGGTCGTCCATGATCGGGCCGGTTGGCTCGACGATGTAGATCCTTTCCCGTCCGTCACCAGTGGCCAGCTCGGCACCCCAGATGGCCGCATCCAGAGTGCCACTCAGATAGACCCAGGCCGCCTGCTTTCGCGCGCCGTAATTGGAACTGTAGCCGGCTTCGATCAGGTCTCCCGGTTTAAGGTCGGCCCGGGTGCCGTGGTAGAATTGGCGCGGGTTGTCGGAGGCTGTCATCGGCTCGCTACTCATCCTCGTTGTCTCAAGCGTCATGGTGTCGTGGTGCGCACTATTTCATGCACGTCACCGAATCAAGCGTCTGGCCGTGCGGTTATCGGACGTCCGCTCTCAGCGCTCCTGACACCCATTCCAGTCATCCCGCCCAATGCACGCTATCGGTCGGCTGCCGGTGCGGCTATTATCGGCGCTCTGCATGTCACCACGGTGGAAAAATGGATCTGCAAACCTTCAGGGATTCGATTGCAAAACCACAGCCACCAGCCGGCTTGAGCCCTGCCCTGCAGGCGCTGTGGTGGGATGCAAAGGGCGATTGGGCTAAGGCGCACGAATGCGCGCAGCAGCGCGACGATACGGCGGGCATGCACGTGCATGCCTACCTCCATCGCAAGGAAGGCGACCAGTCGAATGCGGAATATTGGTATCGCCGCAGCAACGCCGCGCCGTCGACCTCAACGCTTGACGAGGAATGGGAAGAGTTGGCGCGTGCACTTCTTGGGCAAAGCTGACGCGGCTCGGTCCCTCGCAAAATAGCCGGTCCTGCATCCACTCGCCGGGGTTCAGTTGGCGCCCTGTGGCTTGTCCCTGTCGTTCCATTCCGCATTGCGCGCTCGCGCTTCTTCGGCGATCAGCTTGAACTCCCGCATCTTCGCACCCTCGATGGCGAATGCGCGGCTTGGCAGGACGCCGGGGTCCTCCTGACTGTTCTGAAACTGAAAACGGGCCTCCAGTTCGGCCCATATCCGCTCGGGTGGCGTGTCCAGGCGGGCAAGTAGCGCGATGACCAGCGCCAAAGTCTCGCGCTGGGCATTCAGCCGCCCTTCGATCTCTTCATTAGGCAATTCGGACATGCGGATCGCTTCCAATTTCTGGCTCAACGGCAAAATCGCGCCCTTGTTCCGGAATTCAGCGCCGGCATGGCGTCAGCGGCGAGCAGCAGATGCTCGCGATTCTCATAGCGCAAGCGCGCCGATCTTTCTCCTCGGCCCATATTGACACCTAATACACGACGCGTCATATAATGACACGTCATTTAATGGAGAATGAAAATGAAGGTACATGCCATCCGGACCGGATCGGTCCGCATCAAGACGGCCCAGATCGAGGGACGCGGCCATGGGCTTGCCAGCATCTTTGCCGACAGGAACTGGTCCGACTGGCTGCCGACCTTCGCCTGGGCCATCGAGCACGACGAGGGCGTCATCGTTGTCGACACTGGACAGGCGGCACATCTGCTGAACTGGCACGGACGCTCGCTGCATCCGTTTTTTCGCTGGGAAGTACGCTACCGTATCGAGCCGGAAGAGGAGATCGGGCCGCAGCTGCGCAGCCTGGGCATGGGACCGCGCGACGTCAAGTGGGTGGTGCTCACGCATCTGCACATGGACCATGACGCGGGTCTCGTGCACTTTCCACATAGCGAGATACTCGCCGCCCCCAGTGAGATCGACACGGCGTCGGGTTTCATGGGAATGCTCCGCGGCTACCTGCCGCAACGCTGGCCCGACTGGTTCAACCCCACACGGCTCGAGCTCGACGATGGACCATTCGGTCCATTTGCGGCGAGCAAGCGCTTGACCATCGCGGGCGAGGTCATAGCGATCGCTACCCCTGGTCACACTGCCGGTCATCTTTCGGTGCTGGTGGAGGACGGCGACGCGACGCTCTTTCTCGCAGGCGACACGTCGTACAACCAGGCACTGATGCTTGCCGGCAAGGTGGACGGGGTGGGACCCGATACCAAGGTTGCCGCTGCAACCCTGAGAGCCGTCCGGCACCTCGCTGAGCAGCGGCCGACGATCTATCTGCCAACCCATGATCCGGAGAGCGCCGTGCGGCTGGCGACGCGTCAGCTGGTGACCGCTCCGTTCGAACTGGGAGCGGCGGCATGAACCCGGAAGAGGAGCTGCGATTCCTGATTCTCGGTGCCCAGCGCGAAGGCAACAGGCTGCTTACCGACTTGCTCTCCCCGCTTGGCGTCACCCCTTCCCAGGCTGAAGTCATCAGCTGCCTGAAGGCCGGCGAACCAATGTCGCTCAACGCTGTTGGCAAGCTGCTGGTCTGCGAGACCGGCAGTCCCAGCCGGCTGGTAAGCACGCTGGTCGAGCGGGCGCTCGTCGTCAGGCGGGAAAACGCCGAGGATCGTCGGCAGGTGGAGCTGGAGCTGACACAGGAGGGGCACCGGCTCGCCGCCGAAATCCGGCAGGTCGAATCCCGGCTTTATGGATGGCTGGGCCAGCGGCTCACCCTGGACGAGATCACAACCGCCGTCGGGCTGCTGCGAACTCTGGTCGCGGGAACAGCTGCCGGCAACGCAATCGCCCGGCGCAATGGGCCATCATCCGATCTCCCGAAGGAGTAAGTCACAAATGTTCGACACATCAATCGAGATCGACAGGCCTGCCCAGATCGTCTTCCGCCATATCGAGGATATCGAAGCCGCTCCGGCCTGGTACTCGGCGGTACAGTCGGTGACCAAGCTCACGGCCGGCCCGGTCGGTCGCGGCAGCCGCTATCGCTTCAGCCGCGACCTTGCCGGGCAGGTCCTCGAAAATATCGTGGAGGTCACGGAGTTCGACGCCGATGCACTGCTGACTTTATCAAGCTTGGACGGGCCGACACCATTTACCTATCGCTTTCGGCTGGTGCCGACGGGAAACAGAACGCATCTCCATCTTGAGGGTTCGATCAGCGGAAAGGGGCTTCCCGGGCCGATGGCACTTCTCGCGCCGCTTGCGTCCAGCTTCTTCGAACGCGGCATGCGAACGAATCTTGAAAGCCTGAAACGAATTATAGAGACGCCGGCATCTCGAGCGGAGATCATGAAACCTTCTGATTTTTAAGCCGTTATCGCCGGATGTCCGAGGCTAAATTCAAGCCGAAATTGATCGACGGCGCCAAATCGCGCGATACTGAAAAGTCGCGCCAGGAGAAGCAATCGACTGTCGAAGTCGCGTCTGAGGTCGTCGGCGAGGCCGCGCCGCCGCCGGATTTCATCGAACCCGATCCTGAGCTGACACCTGAAGAGGCCGAGCAGGCGCGCAAGAGATACCTGCTGAAGCGTTTCTGGATCAGCGCGCGCGGTTACTGGGGCAGCAGTGGCGATAGGCTCGCTTGGCCGTGCACGATCGGGCTGTTGGTCCTGATCGTCACCAATGTCGGCTTCCAGTACGGGATCAATGTCTGGAACCGCGCGATTTTCGACGCCATTGAGCAACGCAATGCCCATACCGTATATTGGCTGAGCGGCGTATTCCTGCCACTCGTGCTCGGAAGCGCAAGCCTTGTGGTGGCACAAGTCTTCTTTCGTATGACGATACAGCGCCGCTGGCGTTCCTGGCTCACCACCGCGGTCATCGCGCGTTGGCTCGCAAGCGGCCGCTACTATCAGCTGAACCTCGTCGGCGGCGACCACAGCAACCCCGAAGCCCGCATCGCGGAGGATTTGCGGATTGCCACCGAATCGCCCGTCGATTTCATCGCCGGTGTCATCGTCGCATTTCTGTCGGCCTCGACCTTCATCGTGGTGCTCTGGACGATCGGCGGGGCCCTGACCCTGACGATTGCAGGTTCGACCGTCACCATTCCCGGCTTCCTGGTCATCACCGCAGTGCTGTATGCCGCGATCACGTCCACCTCGATGGCGGTCATTGGCCGCCATTTCGTCCACCTCTCCGAGGAAAAAAATCAGGCGGAAGCCGAGTTCCGCTACACGCTGACGCGGGTGCGGGAAAACGGCGAGAGTATCGCATTGCTCGGCGGCGAGGAGGAGGAGCGTAGCGGCATCGACAAGACATTCGCCCATGTGCTCAGGCAATGGGCGCTCCTTGCAGGCCAGCACATGCGCACAGCGCTGGTGTCGCAGGGGTCGAGCCTGTTTGCGCCAGTCGTGCCGGTTTTGCTTTGCGCCCCAAAGTTTCTCGAAGGCAGCATGACACTTGGACAGGTAATGCAGGCTGCCTCTGCCTTTGCCATCGTGCAGGGCGCGTTCGGATGGCTGGTCGACAACTACCCCCGTCTCGCTGATTGGAACGCCTGCGCACGGCGCATCGCCTCGCTGATGATGTCGCTCGACGGGCTTGAGCGTGCGGAACAGAGCAACACCCTTGGACGCATAAAGCGCGGCGAAACAGAAGGCGATGCGATGCTCGGCCTGAACAATCTCTCCGTGTCGCTCGACGACGGCACCGCCGTGGTCAAAGAAACCGAGGTCGTGATCGATCCAGCCGAGCGGGTGCTCGTTGCTGGCGAATCCGGCTCAGGCAAGAGCACGCTGGTGCGGGCCGTCGCAGGTCTGTGGCCGTGGGGTAGCGGCAGCGTCAACATCCACGCCAACCGACGGTTGTTCATGTTGCCGCAACGGCCTTACATACCCACCGGGACCCTTCGCCGCGCAGTCGCCTATCCAGGCGCCGCCGACAACTGGACGCTGGATATGATCAAGGCTGCCCTCGACAAGGTGGGACTCGGCTATCTCAACGATAAGATCGAGGTCGACGCGCCATGGGACCAGACCTTGTCGGGTGGCGAAAAGCAGCGGCTCGCCTTCGCGCGTCTTCTGCTGCACAGCCCCGATATCATAGTGCTGGATGAAGCAACCTCAGCACTCGATGAAAAGAGCCAGGAGACGATGATGGAGATGATCATTCGCGAATTGCCAAAGGTCACCATCATCAGCGTAGCGCATCGCGCCGAGCTGGAAGCCTTCCATAGCCGCAAGATCACATTGGAGCGGCGCGAGGGCGGCGCAAAACTTGTCAGCGATATCGATCTCGTCCGGCGCAAGGGCAGACGGAACTTGCTTGTGCGCCTTCTGAGGCACCGCCGCTCCCAACTGAAAGGCAGCACGACCTTGAGCAAAGCGGCGCTGCCCCAGACAAAAAAGTGAAGTCCGCCGGTCGAGGCCCCGGCGGACCGTCGCCCGTTCGAGTCACTGCCCGCGTCTGGTCTTAAAAGCACCAGCCGTGATACCTTGCTACCGTTCAGGTGTTGCTGTCGGAACGTCAGATGGCACAAGCGCATTCCATGTTCTGGTGCAAAGCCGAGGCTGGCTGTGAAACGGCCCGAGGGTGGGAAAATGGCCGGATCGGCTTCAAAAGCCCGGGTTAACTTCAAAAGCCAGGTTGATTTCAAAAGCAAAGGGACCAGCAATGACAATCGCCAAGAACACGATCTGCCTTTGGTACGACAAGGACGCCGAGGCTGCAGCCCGCTTCTATGCCGAGACCTTTCCTGACAGCTCGGTGAATGCCGTCCACCGCGCCCCCAGCGACTATCCGTCCGGCAAGGCGGGCGACGTGCTGACGGTCGATTTCACGGTCGCCGGCATCCCCTGTCTCGGCCTCAATGGCGGGCCGGCGTTCAAACACAACGAAGCCTTCTCCTTCCAGATCGCCACCGACGATCAGCAGGAGACCGACCGCTACTGGAACGCCATCGTCGGCAATGGCGGCCAGGAAAGTGCGTGCGGTTGGTGCAAGGACAAATGGGGCATCTCCTGGCAAATCACGCCGCGCGTGCTGACGGAGGCAATGGCCGCCGGCGGCGATGAAGCAAAGCGCGCGTTCGAGGCGATGATGGAGATGAAGAAAATCGACGTCGCAGCGATCGAGGCGGCGCGGCGCGGCTAACACTCTTGCGGTGACCCGAGGCGGAAGCCGGTGCATCGCCCGGCTGAGGAGGTCATCGATAAAATCAGAGCGGCGCCAGGAACGCCGCCGAGCCAGACAGGCGTGCGAAGGTGTTGAACTGCGCTGAGTTTTACGACGCCGAACTGCGACGGCACAACGAGGTCTTCAGGGCTGCCGTCAAGGCGGGAACGCATGCTGGCCCGCGCGGATGTGGATGTTGATGCGGCGCTGCGGCGGTTGCGCGATCTGTTGGATGCGCACTTGACCGCGGACGGTGTGCTTTTTGACTCGCGTGCCTGGATCATCACCGCATTTCGGGCGAGCAGATTGTAACCGCTCGGTTTGGCGGACATTGACCGGTAGGCGATCCTGTCCCCTCGGCTCGGCCTTCCCGTCAGTCCATTTGCGGCGTGACTTCTGAAAGCAGCCAATCCCGAAAAGCCCTGACTTTGCGCTGACGGATCGCCTCCGGCGGGTAGACGAGATAGAAGCTGGAGGGGGATTTCAGGGCGTGCCGAAGGGGCGGACAAGTCGCCGGGCGGCGAGGTCGGCTGCAACGAGCATGGTTCGGCCGAGCACTACCCCTTCGCCTTGTGCTGCCGACTCCATGGCAAAGGTGGCAGAGTCAAAGGTAATCCCGCTCTGTGGGTCCACGCCCTCGACCCCGGCGCTCGCCAGCCAGGTCGCCCAGTCGATCGGAAAGCTGTCACGGATCAGCGTGTGATGTTTGAGATCCTGAGGGGTGCGGAGCGGATGAGGGCCGGCGGCTCCATGACATTCACGTCGGGTATCAACAAGGACAAGCCGGCGATTCCGGGAGACTCAGTCGTCTCCGCGATTGCCGGCTCGTTCAGCTTTTTCGCCCGGGCCCTGGCGCTCGAACTGGGTCCGACGCGCGTCAATGTCGTGTCACCCGGATGGGTCGACACACCGATGTGGGATGTCGTTGGAGAAGCCAAATCCGGCTTCTTTGCCGACATGGCTGCCCCGGTTGCCCTCGAGAAAAATTCCGACCGCTGCGGATGTCGCCGCCGCCTACCTCTACCTCATGGAAAGCGACTTCACGACCGGCGAGACAATCCGCCTCGATGGCGGCCATAACCTGATCTAGCCGCCATTTGCACGCCGCCTGAATGGGTAGAGCCGGTATGACTGCTAGACCGGCGCACTCCTGCCGAAGGCGACGAACGCCGGCGGATCATGCCGGCGTAGCCCAATCGGGGTTTACATCGGCAGCCAGGTCCCTAGTTTTAGCGTTTCGCGCCGCGCACCCGAGTGCGTGGATGATCGAGGACGGGACCGTGAGCTCTGGCCGGCCCCTCAAAACCTTTCAAAGGATGACTACCATGACACAGGCCAAGAATGGCGACACCGTGCGCATCAATTACAATGGACGCCTGGCAGACGGCACCCAATTCGATTCTTCCGGCAACGAACCGCTGCAATTCACGCTGGGTGAAGGACAAGTGATCCCCGGTCTTGAAACCCATGTCGAGGGCATGGAGGTGGGCGCGAAAAGCACCGTCACTGTTCCCGCCGACGCCGCCTATGGCCCCCACCGCCCCGAAGCGGTCATGACCATCGACCGCGCCCGCGTGCCAGACAACATCAACGTTGATATCGGCACTCGATTGCAGGTCAGAACCTCAGAAGGGCGCCCCATGCCGGTAACGGTCGTCGGCGTGGACGACGCCAGCGTCAAGCTCGACGGCAATCATCCGTTGGCCGGACGGGATCTGGTGTTCGACGTTGAACTGGTCGAGATCGTTCAGGCGGCGTAGGGCTGGGCCAAGGCCGTGTTGGCTATGATTTCGGGTGACGCACCTCCGCCGGAGATTTCGGCGGTGCGTCACCTGCCGGAGGGAAAGACCGCGAGCAGCGCGGCTACTTTGAGCGGCGATTGTGGAAATCGTGTAGCTTGCAGCAATCATAGAGATATTCGGCGTCTGTTTCGAAATTTCTACTTCGGCGTCGCAGTTTCGAGAACTGTGCCTTGCCTCGCTTGACATGGACTTCTAGCGACCGCAAAGTCTCGTGATGCGGGCGATTGGTTGGAATAGAATTGCGCGTGTCGGGGCAATCGTGCTGATGATTGGCACAAATGTTCCTGCGCCGGCGCGTTCCGACTCGCTCCTTCTCACAAGCCCGTCCCAGCCAGCCAATGTCGGCGATGCGATGCTGGCGGCTGCCAATTATCATGATTCCGGCGACTATGATCGCGACCTTGCCGCAGTGGCGAAGCAGGCAGGTGATTGGGTCGTCAAGCGCGCAATGGAGGTGCCTCGCCCCGCACTGGTGCTCGATATCGACGAGACGGCTTTGGCCAACTGGGAAGTGATCACACGTGACAACTTCGGCCGCCCGATCGGCGGCGCCTGCGACATCGCAATCGACGGTCCCTGTGGCTGGGCCGCCTGGGATCAGCTTGCGAAGGATCCGGCTATCGACCCTGTGCTGGAGGTCTTCCGGCAGGCGCGAGCGGTGAAAGTCGCAGTATTCTTTATCACCGGACGTCCGGAGGATCAGCGTCAGGCAACCGAACAGAACCTGCAGTCGGCGGGCTATGCCGGCTATGAGCAACTCTACATGGTCCAGCCTGGAGCCAAATATGGTTCCGCCGCAGATTTCAAGTCACCCATAAGAGCCGAAATCGAAAAGGCCGGCTACACGATAATTGCCAATGTCGGTGACCAGCCATCCGACCTGTTCGGAGGGCATGCCGAGAAGCTGTTCCTGCTGCCGAATCCGTTCTACAGGGTTCGCTGACGGTCTGTACGGCACAAGCCCCGGACCCTGGGCTCCTTGCCGAGCACCGTGTCTGCGCTGCCAACGAATGCATCGTAACGTCGCAGCATCACGGCGAGAGTGCCGCGCAAAACGGTCAGAATCGACGATCGGCGTGTGGACGGCTCTAGCCGATCACGACACTAAGCTATCAAGACGACCTTGCCGGTCGCGCCGCGCTCCTCCAGCAGGCGATGCGCCTGGCTGGCCTGGTCGAGCGGGAAGCTGCCGCCTTTGGTCATCACGAGCTCACCACCGGCGGCCAGATCGAAAAGCTCCGAAAGGCTGGCTCTCAGCACATCGGCAGACAGCAGCGGCAGCAGCGCAAAACCTCTCAGCGACTGGTTGCGGCCGATCATCGTCTCCATCTCCGGGGCGCCGAGCGCGTATCTACCAAGTGCTGCAAACACCACCTCTCCGCACGGCGCCAGAGCCTCCAGCGCGGCCGCCGTCAGCGGGCCGCCGACAATGTCGTAGACGATGTCGACGCCGGCGCCGCCTGCCGCTTCCCGGACGCGCCCCGGCCAATCCGCGTTGCTGTAGTCGACGGCAGCGTCGGCTCCCAGCGACAAAGCAAGCTCGAGCTTGGCCTTGCTGCCGGCAGCCGCGAAGACGAGGCCTGCGCCCTGGCGCCTCGCAAGCTGGACAAGCAGGGAGCCGACGCCGCCCGCGGCAGCCGCGACCAGCACCGATTTGCCGCTGGGCGGGCTTTGCCGCGATAGATGCAATGCCGTCAGCCCTTGCACCATCAATGCCGTCGCATCTTCGAACGACAGAGCATCGGGCAACGGCACGGCCAGGCTTGCGTCGATCGTCACATAATCGGCATAGCCGCCAAACGGGCGGCTTGAGGCAAACAACGGCGCCGCGACGCGCGCGCCGAGCAAGGAAGCATCCACCCCTTGCCCGAGCGCCTCCACGATCCCGGTAGCCTCGACGCCAAGGAACATCGGCAATTGCGGCGTCACGGCATAGCGATCCGCGCGCATCAGCACTTCGAAGAAATTCACCCCCGCCGCATGAACGCGGACCAGGACCTCGCCGGCTTGCGGCCCAGGCTTCGGCACCTCGACTATTTCGAGAACGTCGGGCCCGCCGAAACGGCTTAGTTGAATGGCTCTCATCGCACGCACCGATCGCTATTGGCATCGGCCGCTGTTTGCCACTATCTGCCTGGCTTCGACTACACACCGATTTGTGCGCTGCTGACCGGGAGGTGACCATGCCCAAGCTGATCAAGAGACTGCCGATGCTGCCGGCGGAGCGCGCGCTCAAAGTGATTTCGGGCCGCTGGAAGGCGGTCATCCTCTACCATCTCTTCGACAGGCCCCGGCGGCTGTCGGCGCTGCAGGCGCTGATGCCCGATATCACCCAGAAAGTGCTGATCCAGCAGCTTCGCGAAATGGAAGAGCACGGCCTCGTCCGCCGCGAAATCTTTGCCGAGATCCCGTCGCGCGTCGAATATTCGGCGACGCGGCTCGGCGTCAGCCTCGAGCCTATCCTGTTGGCACTTTGCGAATGGGGCCAGCACCACGCCGACGAGCTGAATGAGATGGACCGCCTTGCCGATTGCATCATCAGGCCACGGCAAGCGCAGGGCGCACATGCCGTGTGAACAAAAAGGGCGGCGCATGCGCCGCCCTAATGCTTGGGAGAATTAATCCTTGGGAGGACTGTTCGAACCTGCTCTCAGGCCGCCTTGACTTCCTCGGCGACGGCATCGGCCTGACGCGCCGCTTTCAGCACCCTGGCCCACCATGCAATGTCGTTGACCAGCGCGGTTGCCGCCTGGTTCAGGTGCTCGAAATCGTCGAGCTTCTTGTCACCTTGCTTGACGGCAAGGAAATCGCCCCAGGCGATGTGGACGGCGGACTTGACCGGCGCCATCTGCAATTCGACCGCATGCAGCCTCAGCTGCTCGACCGCACGCGCGCCACCGACGCTGCCATAGCCGACGAAGCCGGCCGGCTTCTTGTTCCACTCGTTGGCGGCGTAGTCGATGGCGTTCTTCAGCACGGCCGTCGGGCCATGATTGTATTCGGCGGCGGTGAAGATGAAGCCGTCGAATCCGGCGACCTTCTTTTGCCAGCGCTGCGCCACTTCGTTCTGCGACGGCGCCCAGGCGGAGGATGCAACCTCATCGAAGAACGGCAGCGGGAAGTCGCGCAGATCGACGACTTCGACGTCGATGTCGGCATGCGACCTGGCGATCTTGGCAATCCATTGGGTCGGGACGTCGGCAAAGCGCGCCGCGCGGGTTGAACCAATGATGATGGCGATTTTGGGTTTTGACATAGAGGGCTCTCCTTGCAGGGAATACTGGTATCATTTAGATACCTGAGCTATATGAGTAACTGGTCGCTCAATGTGCAAGGAGGCACTTTTTTGTTACCAAGGCACCCGCACCGCACCGAGGATTGCCGCGCCGTCTCGGAAATCCTGCAGCGCGTCGGCGATAAATGGACGGTGCTCGTCGTCGGCAAGCTCGGTAACGGACCGTTCCGTTTCAATGAACTGCGCAGCGCCGTCGGCGGCATTTCACAGAAGATGCTGACCACCACTTTGCGCGGGCTCGAGCGCGACGGCTTCGTCACGCGCACGGTGTTCCCGACCATCCCGCCGCGTGTCGATTACGAATTGACCGATCTTGGCTACGAGCTTCTGGTGCCGGTCGGTGCGCTCGGCGAATGGGCGCGCAAGAACACCGAGCGCGTCAAGGTCGCGCGCGAAAAATTCGACGCCATGCATAGCTGAACCCTTGCGCTGCAAGGGGTTCAGCTTGTCGGGACCTTCCGGATGAGCGCTACTTCTTCAGTTGCATCTTGCCCTTCGGCAGCTTCTCGATCTGGTTCAATTTCGGGTTGGGGTTGACCACCCTGCCGCCGACCGTGCAGGTCGTGGTCGTCTCTGTGCGGCAATTGCTCACAGTCGTGCCGCTGGTGTCGCACTTCGTCGCCTTGCAGATCTCGCACGTGGCCGCTTGCCCGTTGATGGTGCGGTTTTCCGACGTGCAGGTGGCGCCTGGATCGCCTTTTTTGACCTCGGCAAAAGCGCTTGCGGACGACAGGCAGAGCAAGGCTGCAAAGGCACCCGCCAGGGCAGCGTTCAGCATGTGTTGACGCATTGTCTTTCCTCCCAAGATCCCGTCGGTCGCGCTGCAGGCGCGCATGCGGGAACCCGTTAGCCAAAGACCACGCGGGATCGCTGTCCGCATCCCCCGCGCGGGAGAGACGGCTGTTTAAATCCGTCTTCTGGAATCAGGCCGGGTCAGCCTTCGGCCGGAACAGCCTTCGGCTTGCCTTCGCCGTCCAGCGCCACCATGACGAAGTCGGCATGGGTGACCTTCTCCATCAGGTCGGAGAGATAGCGCTGCGCCCAGGCCTCGACCTTGAGCGTCATCGAGGTGCGGCCGACGCGTTCGACATGCGTATAGATGCATAGCGTGTCGCCGATCTTCATCGGCTTGGCGAAGGACATTTCCTTCACCGCCGCCGTCACCACGCGGCCCTTGGCGCGCTCGGCGGCGCGGATGCCGCAGGCGAGATCCATCTGCGCCATCACCCAGCCGCCAAAAATGTCGCCTGCCGCATTGGCGTCGGAAGGCATGGCCAGCGTCCTGAGCGTCAGATCGCCGATCGGCCGCCCGTCCGCATAATGCACCATGCTGAAAAACCTTTGCGATCGATTGTCCCGATCCGTATCGGCGGGACGATGATACGTCAACGCGCTCTCCGCACCTGGGTTGCCGGTATGGTGCGCGGCGCACGTACTAACGATAGAGTGCGTAATCGATGGACTTCTCACTTGCTTCTAGGGCGATACACCCCGCCATCACGTGCGAAAGGCTCTATATCTCGACAATCAGGAGCGGCTTTAACGGCGGCCATCCTTGCTAATAGGTATGGGACTCGAAACTCGTCCCTATTACTTTTTTGGATCTTATCCACGGCGTTCGAACTGACATAGTAATCGGGACAGGTGATGAAACCTTGGAGATACCCACCCCATGCCGTCGCCGCTGCGTAGATTTGGTACTGTGAACTGCCACGCGGCGCCGCATTGAGTAGGCTTAGCATCTCGTCGCGGGGATTCGGAGTTCCAATATCGAAATTTAGAATTTCATAGCTAAGGTCATCACACTCTGTTCCGGGTATCCCGCCGCCTTTGGCGCTCCAAGTGGTTTGTGCGTCGGAGTAGTGCTTTTGTACCAGCGCGAGGTCTGAAGGACTAAGGCTCCAAGTCAGCTTCTTGTAGTAATTTTCGAATGCCTTCATGTCTATCAGCGGAACCAAGTCGCACTTGTCGTCAAATTCTTTGTGTCTCGTCAGCGCGTTCATCATGCGGCCGAGTATGTCGGCGCGAGCCAATGAATCTTGGCTGGCCACGTTGTGATAGACCTCCTCCGCCAAAACGGTCGACGACGCGAGAGATGCGAGAAGCGGCAATAAAAAGATGAGGCGCATTTGAGACTCTTCACGTGAGCGTCGCCGATTTTGTCAGATGCAGCAGACCCTAACGAAGGACTGAGATAACAACAATATAGGAATTACGGTTCTACCTACGGATAGACTGAACGGCCTCGAAGAATTCACTCGATGCCGAGCCCTTGCTTTGCGTGCCGGATAGGTGTCCGACGTTCGAGCGCTCGGCGCAACGTCGGCGCCTCTTGCTCGATATAATCCCACAGACGGTTCGAGATCGGCCCGTGCGGCCGGTCGCGGCGGCGCGCCACCACCAACTCCTCAGTACGGCCTGGCAGATGACGACCGGCAATGGATTGCAGGCGTCCGTCGCGCAGTTCTTCCTCGATCAGGAAACGGGGCATGTGGCCCCACCCGAGGCCCTGCAGGATAATTTCCTTCTTCATGCCCTGATCGGCCACCATGCATTGAGGCGCACCCTCGATCATGAAGTAGTCTTGTTGCGGTGAATGGCGGGCCGTGTCGCGCATGACACATTGGGTGAGCGCGTGCATCTGATCCGGTGTGATTGGGTGCTTGATGCGCTCCGGCAGAAAGCCCAACGCCACTACGGGAAGGAATGGCACCTTGCACAGATCGATCCATTCCACCCGCGGGTCGCTCCTGTCGATCCAGTGCAGAATCAAATCGGCTTCGTCATCGAAGAGGCGCTCCCATGGGCCGCCCACCGCCTCGAAATGCAGATGCAGGCGTGTGCCCGGACACTGGGCGAAGAATCGTCCGAGCATGCCCAGTGCCTGCGGGCGCGGGCACAGGTCGCCGACCACCACATGGATCTCGCTTTCTTCGCCCATTGACAGCTGAGCAGCATGAAGCCGCAAGCCCTCGAGCTCGCGCAGCAGCGATTGTGCCCTGCGATGGAACGACAGCCCTGCCTCGGTGGGGCGCACGCGATAGCCGCCGCGATCCAAAAGGACGAGGTCGAGCTGCCGCTCCAGCTTTGCAACGGCTGCGAACACCGCCGGGTGCGAGCGATGCAGCATGGCCGCCGCAGGCTGAAAGCCGCCGCAGCGGATCACGGCATCGAAGCATTGCAGGTCGTGCAGGGTGAATTCAGCCATGTCAGCCTCTATTACAGAGATAGTCCTATCTTTGTAATATAATCAAAAGCGCGCCGCAGCTAGGCTTGCCACATCCAACGCTTCAAAGAGGAAGGTATATTCACCATGAATGAGCTGGATTTCGTGACCGTCGGCGATGGCGCGCGCATCGCCTATCGCATCGACGGCGACGCCGGGAAGCCCGTGCTGATGCTGTCGAATTCCATCGGCACCACGCTGCGGATGTGGGACATGCAAGTCGACGAGCTGTCGAAGCATTTCCGTGTTCTGCGCTATGATTTTCGCGGCCACGGAGGGTCAAGCGTTCCGGCCGGTGCTTATTCGCTCGACCGGCTTGGCCGCGACGTGATCGAGTTGCTCGATGCCCTGAGCATTGAACGCGTACACTTCCTCGGCTTGTCGTTGGGCGGCTTCGTCGGGCAGTGGCTCGGCATCCACGCGCCGGAGCGGATCGAGCGATTGATCCTGAGCAACACCTCATCCTACCTCGGACCGGCAAAGCAGTTTGACGAGCGGATTGCCGCCGTGCTGCAGGCGCCGGACATGTCCGAAACCGCCGAGATGTTCCTGGGTAACTGGTTCCCTGCAAAAATGCTGGCGGCCGGCGAGCCCGTCATCGAGGCATTTCGCACCATGCTGCTGGCCATAGATCGGCAAGGCCTGGCTGGTCTGTTTGCGGCGGTTCGCGATGCGGACCTTCGCCGAACCATAGCGCTGATTTCCAGGCCAACGCTCGTGATAGCCGGCCAGCACGACACTGTGACAGCCGTCAGTCACAGCGAGCTAATCGCGGCGACGGTGCCCGGCGCGAAGCTGGTTGTCCTGCCCGCGGTTCACTTGTCGAACGTCGAGTACCCTGCCGAGTTCATGGAGGCCGTGCTCGGTTTTCTGCGCTGAGTTGGAGCACGACAGGGATGCTGAGTGAAACCCCGTTTTCGAACATCGCGCGCATGGACCGCAACCTATGATGCATTAACGCGTAGCTCAGGCTAGACTGGGTAACATAGGTAGCGGATGACGGTTGATATGGAACTCAGCATTCGCCCATTAACGCCCGATCTGTGGCCGGCGCTCGAGGGCCTGTTCGGTGACAGCGCCGTCTGCAGTCGCTGTTGGTGTATGTACGGGCGGATCGGTCGTTCTTATCGAAAGCGACTCGGCGAGGAAACCAGGGCAGCGTTCCGGCAGGCCGTCCAGCATGGTCCGCCTCCGGGCATCCTCGCCTTCGACGGCGATACGGCTGTCGGATGGTGCCAGGTGAAACCGCGAGATGCCCTGCCCTGGCTCGATCGGCTATGGCAGCTCAAGCGCGTGGACGACAGGCCAGTCTAGTCCCTGTCCTGCCTCTACGTGCGAAAACGATACCGCAAGGCGGGGCGTAACATCCCAGCTGGTTGCACAGGCCCTGGAAGTCGCAAGGCGCGCAAATGCTCCGGCACTCGAAGCCTATCCTTTCGACGCCGACGTATCGCCGAGCGCTTCCGGCAGCGGATACGCCTCCGCCTTCGCGCGCGCCGGGTTCAAGGTCGTTGCCCGCAGGACGCCGGCCCGCCCGATCATGCGCTATCATTTCAAGCAGATTGCCGATCATCGCCCGTGATGCTCGGACGGGCTTGCCGACAAAGCACAGGCGAAGGCGTGGCCAACGTCCTGAGTTCAGATGGCGGGGCTTGAAATTCGGCAATGGGTCGACGCGGTCGCAGTGCCATCGCGCAGCCGACGTGATCCCGGTATACAGATGTTTCAACTTTGGTCAGGGGCACAACGTGGATTGGTTCACACGACGAAAGCCGTTCTCAGGCGTTGCGAAGTGGGCTTTCCCATTCAGCACGTTGACCACCATGGCAGAGGAGGAGCTGACGCCCTTTGTCGACGACACTTACCGAACGACGTCCCGGCATCTCATTTCTGATGGAGCGGGCATCTATATTCCTTATCGGTTACATTTTCTGCCAAGCGTGCGAGAGCATCACCTTGGCTTTTCGTTTCCGTCGCATTGCCTGCTGACACGATCGACAGATGGCTTTTTGCGGCAGAAATCAGCCAGGGTGATCCTTTCGCTGAACGAAAGTTGGAGCATCGCCTTCGTCGTTCTGCTGTTGGGCGAATATGTCGTCGAAATCGCCGAAGATATCTACGCGGCAGTACCTGATCTGGACGCATCAGCCTATGCCAGCTTTGTCCGACAGAACCGAAACATAACGCGTACGATGCGCACCAGGGCCACAAGCTATTGGAATGCCTATTATAGGCATGCTTATCCCAACCGAAAATCCTATCCAGCGATTGCTGTCCTCAATCAACTCGATGCGTGGGCAAGTTAGGTCTTCATCAATCTTCTTGGCGCTGAAAGTCGAAATTCAAACGAAGTTACCAGTCGCTTTTTTCACATCGGATGCCGGAAGACCCGGCGACGCCGCGCCGCGCCCAAGTCTAGGTTAGAGCCCGAATTCCGGAGCCGCCCGTAGCCACTATGCAGACCTATGATTTCATCATCGTCGGCTCCGGTTCGGCCGGCTCGGTCCTGGCCGAAAGGCTGTCGGCTTCCGGCCGCTTCTCGGTGCTGGTGCTCGAGGCCGGCGGCAGCGACCGCCGCTTCTACGTCCAGATGCCGCTCGGCTACGGCAAGACCTTCTTCGACCCGGCGGTCAACTGGAACTACAAGACCGAGCCTGACCCCGGGCTTGCCGGCAATGTCGACCACTGGCCGCGCGGCAAGCTGCTCGGCGGCTCGAGTTCAATCAACGCCATGGTCTGGATCAGGGGCGCGCGCGAGGATTTCGACGCCTGGCGGGATGCCGGCAACCCCGGCTGGGGCTTCGACGACCTGCTGCCCGCTTTCAAGGCGCTGGAGGACAACCAGGCCGGCGCCGATCAATGGCGCGGCGTCGGAGGGCCGCTGCATATCACCGACTGCTCGACCTCTGTCCATCCGCTCACCAAGCGCTATCTCGCAGCCGCCAACCAGGCCGGCCTGCCGCTCAACCCGGATTTCAACGGCGCCACGCAAGAAGGCGTCGGCGTCTATCAAATCACCACCAGGAACGGCCGCCGCATGTCGGCGGCGCGCGCCTTCCTGCGCCCGGCGATGAAGCGCAAAAATGTCCGCGTCGAGATCAACGCGCTGGCGACAAAAATCCTGTTCGAGGGCAAGCGCGCCGTCGGTGTCGAGTATCTCCAAAATGGAGAGACGAAAACCGCCCGCGCCGGCCGCGAGATCATCCTGTCGGGCGGTTCGGTCAATTCGCCCCAATTGCTGCAGCTTTCAGGCATCGGCCCATCGGCGTTGCTTGGTGCGCTCGGCATTCCCGTCATTTGCGCCAACGAGAATGTCGGGGCAAACCTGCAGGACCATGTCGGCATCAACTACACCTTCAAGGGCAGGCAGCCGACGCTCAACCAGATCCTGCGTCCGTGGTGGGGCAAGCTCCTGGTCGGCATGCAATATGTCCTCCTGCGGTCGGGTCCGCTGTCGCTGTCGATGAACAATGCCGGCGGCTTCTTCCGCACCGACCCGGCCGCGGCACGGCCCAACATGCAGCTCTATTTCCAGGCCTTTTCGACCGTCATTCCGAAGAGCGGCGAGCGCCCGATCCTGACGCCCGATCCGTGGCCGGGCTTTTCCATCGGCCTCTCTAATTGCCGGCCGTCGAGCCGCGGCGAAATCATGATCCGCTCCGCCAATCCGCGCGATCATCCCAAAATCGTCGCCAACGCGTTTTCGACCGAGGCAGACGTCGCCGAAATGCTGGCGGCGGTGAAATTCGTCAGGAAGATCGCATCGATGCCGGCGATGGCGGAGATCATCGAGGAGGAGGTTTTGCCGGGTCCGTCGATCACCTCCGATGCGGATCTCATCCAGGATTTCAGGAAGCGCTCCGGCACGGTCTATCATCCGGTCTCGACCTGCCGCATGGGGCCGGACCCGGCGCGCGCCGTCGTCGATCCGCGCCTGAAGGTGCATGGCCTCGAAGCCCTGCGCGTCATCGATGCCTCGATCTTTCCCGACAATATCACCGGCAACACCAACGCCGCCGCTATCATGACCGGATGGAAAGGCGCCGAACTGGTTCTGGAGGATCAAAAATGAAAATCACCGACGTCAAGACCTGGGTGGTCGGCAATCCGCCACCTGGCATCGGCGGCAAGTATTTCATCTTCGTCAAGCTCACCACCGATGGCGGCGTTGTCGGTTATGGCGAGGCCTACAACGCCACTTTCTCGGCCCATGTCACGGCGAGGATGATCGAGGACATGGCCGAGCGTTATCTCGTCGGCCGCGATCCGCACGATGTCGAGAACTTCTTCCGCCGCGCCTATTCGTCCGGCTTCACCCAGAGGCCCGACGTGTCGGGCATGGGCTGTTTCTCGGCGCTGGAAATCGCCTGCTGGGACATTATCGGCAAGGAGGCCGGCAAGCCGGTCTACAAGCTGCTCGGCGGCCAGGTGCACGAAACGCTGCGTTCCTATACCTACCTCTACCCGCACAGCGGCAGCGTCCATTCGGAGGATGCGCGCGGCAAGAACGTCTACAACGATCCTGATCTGGCTGCAGCCTGCGCGCTCGAATATGTCGAGCAGGGTTTCAACGCCGTCAAGCTCGACCCGGCCGGTCCCTACACCGCCTTTGACGGCCACCAGCCGCGCCTCGTCGACATCGACCTCTCCGCCCGCATGGTCAAGGCGATCCGCGAGGCGGTCGGCACTCGCGCCGATATCCTGTTCGGCACCCACGGCCAGTTCACAGCTTCGGGTGCGCTGCGCCTCGCCCGCGCCATCGAACCCTACGATCCGCTGTGGTTCGAGGAGCCGGTGCCGCCCGACATGCCCGAGGTCATGGCTCAGGTGGCGCGCGGCACGTCTATCCCGATTGCCACCGGCGAGCGGCTGACGACCAAGTTCGAATTCGCCCGCGTCATCGAGAACCGTGCGGCGACCATTCTTCAGCCGGACCTTGGGCGCTCCGGCGGCATTCTCGAAACCAAGAAGATCGCCGCCATGGCCGAGGCCTATCACATCCAGGTCGCGCCGCACTGCTATTGCGGACCGATCGTCGGCGCCGCCAACATCCAGCTCGCGGTGACGCTGCCCAACTTCCTCATTCTGGAATCGCTGAAGCAGTGGGACGGTTTTCACGAGAAGCTGCTCAAGAAGAAAATCGAATGGCAGGACGGCAACGTCATCCCGTCTAAGGAGCCAGGCCTCGGCGTCGAGCTCGACGAAGCCGTCTGCGAGGCGCATCCCTGGACCGGCAAGGACCTGCATTTGCAGATGATGCAGACGCCGTTGATGCCGTGAGCACGCGCCGGAGCTATGCCTTCATCGGTCTTGGCCATCTCGGCAGCCAGCTCGCCGCCAACCTGATCCGCAACGGCTTTGCCGTCACCGTATTCGACCGCGACCCGGCGGCCGTCGAGCGGCTGGTGGTGCTTGGTGCCGATGCCGGCGGGAGCCCGGCCGAGGCCGCCGCTCTGGCCGGCAATGCCATCACCTGCCTGCCATCGCCACAGGTCAGCGAGGCGGTGCTGGCCGGCCCCGGCGGATTGCTCGAAGGCCTCCCCGCAGGCGGCGGCTGGATCGAGATGTCGACCAATGGCCAAGACGAGATCGTGCGCCTTGCATCCCTCGCCTCGGCAAGAGGCGTCGAGACGCTCGAATGCCCGGTCACCGGCGGCGTGCATCTGGCAGCCGTCGGACAGATCACCGCGCTGGTCGGTGGCGACGCAGCACTCTACGCTCGCCACCGCCCGGCCGTCGAGGCGATGTGCGCGCGCTCGTTCCTGATGGGTCCGGTCGGCTCGGCGGCGGTGATCAAGGTCATCACCAACATGCTGGCCTTCATCCATCTGGTCGCCGCCGGCGAAGCGCTGATGCTGGCCAAAAAGGGCGGGCTCGACCTTGCCCAGTCCTATCACGCCATCGTCGCCTCCTCCGGCAACAGCTTCGTCCATGAGACCGAAAGCCAGCTGGTGCTGAACGGCTCCTACGACATCGGCTTCACCATGGACCTGGCGTTGAAGGATCTCGGCTTCGCCCTCGGCATGGGTGAAAAATTCGGCGTGCCGCTCGAGCTTGCCTCGCGCGTCGACGCAATCTTCAGGCAAGGCAAGCAGGCCTATGGCGGCAGCGCCTGGTCGACCATGATCGTCAAACTGCTCGAGGATGCCGTCGGCACCGACCTGCGCGCACCCGGTTTCCCGGCTAAACTCGCAAGTTGATATTGGCCGGATTATCAATCGATTTCAGTCGATTGGAGAGATCGCCGGAACCAGAGCCGCAGTCAACTGAATCAAAGTTTTAACAGCTTGATTCAATATCTCAGCGTCAATGCGCCGGGCAGGATCTCGAAGGTTGCCGGTATGCGACCCGGCGATTCGCCGTCTATGTCGATCAGCGCGGCGTTCTTTTGCACATCGCCGAGCGGCTCGACAACCACTTTCTTGCCGCGCAGGATGGTGATCGCCGGATGGTTGCGGTGCCGCCCGCCATAGAGCAGGCGAATGTCCCAGATCAGCTTCAGCTTGCCGGCGGCGCGCAGGATGACGATGTCGAACTCGCCGTCGTTAAGCTCGGCGTCGGGCGCGATCATCATGCCGCCACCGAAGAATTTTCCGTTGGCCACCGCCACCAGCGCCATGCGCGCCTCGACCGGGGCACCGTCGTCGACGGTGATCGCAACCTCCTGGAACCGGTAGCGGAGGAACTCCCAGACCGTGCGCCAGTAGAACAGTGCCTTGGCCGAAACCTTGCCCTTGCGCTTGTCGGCGTTGACCGCGCGGTCGGTGGCGCCGGAAAGCCCCAGGCTGGCGATGTTGATGAAATGGCGGCTGGCCAGCGCGCCGTGGTCGTCGACATAGCTGATGCAGCCGGCATCGACCTTGCGCCCTTTGGCCTCGGCAATCCGCTTCAGCGTCAGGTCGACGTTGTTCGACAGGCCGAGCCCGCGCGCGAAGTCGATGCCGGTGCCGCACGGCCGCAGCCCGAGCTCGGCCGTCCGGCCGCTTTCCCGGAAAGCTGTCAGCAGCCCGTCGGCACCCTCGCTGGCGGTGCCGTCGCCGCCGGCCGCGATCACCAGCTCGAAGCCGATGGCGGCAAGGTCGAGCGCCAGCCTTTCGGCATCGCCCTCGGCCTGCGTTTCACGCAGCTCGAAATCGCCGAAATGTCTTTTCAACGAAGCCGCAACCTCGGGCCAATGCCGCTTGAGCCTGCCGCCGCCGGCGATCGGATTGAGAACCACCGCGACCTTCAAGCCTGCCTCCCCAAGGCCATCGAACACGCCTTCCAATCATTTGCCGGCATTGAAGCCCACGCCGGCCCGCGGGGCAAGATCGAATGTCCGACAATGCGGCTTCCGCATCGAGGCGGCAAATCCCGGCCGGCGGCGGCAGAGATCGGAAAGTCGCTATTTTGGCAGGGTCAGTCCCCGATAATCCCGCTATTCACAGGCTTGCGGCAGTTTCGCCAAACGCTTATCCCCCGTACATTAAACCCATCTCAGGCGGCTACCGATCGCCACGCCGAAAGGCAAAGCGGAACGGCGGATTTCCTGAGGCCCGTACGGCCCTGAACGAGAACAGGCTTGCCTGTTGGAGGGATGGAAGCCGAGACCTACGGGGCCGCGGAAAGCGTGCGAACGCCGACGGCGGACCGATGCTGCCATGAAGGACGGCAAAAACCTTCGATGGCGCGCTGGGCAAAGCTCGCAAGAGTGGAGACCGGCGTGGTCCGGAACGGACGCTGCCCTCGGGCGGCGACTGGCAGGACCGTCAAAATCAAGGCCGGCATGGCGCGACATCTTTCGGGAGTTGCTGCCGCGACCGTGTCCTGATCTGACAGGGAGGCGCTGGGAGAAATCCCGGCGCCGACTGTCTTTGTGGCTCCGCCTGACGATTTTGCCGGCGACGCTTCACCCCACGCCAAAATCAGCTACTATCCATTGGCCGTCGGGGGCCGTTTGAAAGGGCTGACGGCAGGGGGACATTTCATGACGCTCATCCAAAAGCTTGCTGTTGCCTATGCTTTCCTGTTCTTCGGTGTTGTTGCCATCGGCTATGTGCCGGCCTTCAACGATGCCGGCGGCAATCTGTTCGGCCTGTTCTCGCTGCAGTGGTATGATGATTTGCTGCACGCCTTCTCCGGCGTCTGGGCGCTGGCCGCCGCCTTCATCTCGCACCGCCAGGCGGTGTTCTATTTCAAGCTGTTCGGCTCGGTCTATCTGTTCGACGGCGTGCTCGGGCTGGTCACCGGTTCCGGCTGCCTCGATGGCGGCATCTTCATCAACGGCTTCCGCTCCTTGAACGACATCGAATTTCCGGCCCGCTTCTTCGCCAACCTGCCGCACATCGTCATCGGCGGCTTCGCCGTCTATGTCGGGTTCTGGCTGTCGAAACGCGTCTACGACCATTTCGCCACGGCCTGACCGGCCATGTTCCTGTTCCGCTGGCTGAAGCGCATCATCAAGGCGATCCTCTGGCTCGTCGTCATTGTCGTGTTGATCCCGATCGCCGGGCTGGCCTACGGCTTTCTCACGACGCCGTCGCTGGACACAACACCATTGCCGGGCATCGCCGTGGGTGCCCCGCCGAAGGCGCTGGCCGACAAGGTCCGTGCCGAAATCCCCGGCTACCAGCGGCCGGAGGAATCGACCTTTCTCACCTATCCGGAATGGGCCATCGTCTACGCCGCCCGCGAATATGCCGGCTTCGTCGACAAGAACCAGCCGAGCGGTTTTCCCTATCTCTCCTATATCGGCCGCTTCTGGCAGGACTATGCGACGGTCATCCGCGCCAGTTCCGCCTACAAGTTCAACCTCGACAACCACCAGATGCTGGTGATCATCGGCACCAGCCACACGATCGAGCACGCCATCCAGTGGGCGTATGAGAATACGGTCGGCCGCATCACCGAGGCGACCGCCGGCAAGCGAACCGCCGTCGACATCTACCAGGCCAAGGTGGCGGCCGATTATGCCGGCTTTCTCGACCAGGTGCCGTGGTACCAGTTTCCGTACGCCGAAAAGCGCGCCGGCCTGTTTGGCGTCCAGCCGGCAGCGGACGACAGCGCCGTCCGCACCGGCGAACGCAAGCTCGCCTTCGGCCTCGCCGACACGATCAAGCAGGGCTATGCCGATCTGATCAAGTCGGCGCTCGCCGCCACCACCGATCCGGCCTTGCTTGACATTCATGTCTGGGCCAAGGGTCCGGTCGGCGAAGTGACGCGCAACGAACCCGACACCTTGCTGGAGCGCGATCTCGGCGCCGACGGCGCGATCTTCGTCACCAAGCGCTATCAGGTGTTCACCGACATGATCCCGCGCCTGATCGACAAGGGCGTCTCCTTCGTCGAGATCGGCGGCAATGACGAGATCATGCTCACCATGCTTTCCAATGACGAAATCAATGTTCCCGAAGGCGCGCGCGCTTTGTTCAGCTATCCGCTTCCGGCAGAGCCAGCGACGCGCCGCACCGGGCTGACCGTCGCCGTGCGCAAGCTGCACATCGTGCTGCCGGCGCTGATGACGGCAGGCGCCAGGCTCGAACACGTCTACGATTACTGAGGCCTTTCGGTCACAGCCGGCCTCCGCAAGACGTTGCGTGATGCTCCGCCACGCTCATTCCACAATCGCGGCCAAATCCCGCCTTGTTCCGCAACGATTGATGACGCCGTAGCACTTTGATCTTGCGCACATGCGCCAGGCAACTCGAAGGGACAAGACCGTGATCAAGACCGCCCTTGTCGCCATGACCATCGTCGGCTGCGACTGCGACGCCAGGCTTTGCGAGTATATCGGCGAGACGCCCGCCAAATGGTCGACCATCGCAGAATGCGAAGCGGCGATGAAAAGCCAGATGCTGCACGAGCGCAATTTCGATTATCCGCTGGTCTCGGGCATCTGCCGGACACAGAACTCGTCTTCGTCATCGCAGCTCGCGACCGCTTCCGAGCCTGAATTGACGACGGCTAGCACGGCCGCGACAGATCCGCTGCCATCGGAACTGAGCCATCGGCCCAGCGCTGCGGTCGGAACGCAGGCGACGGCGACGGAAACAGAAGCCGTCCGGCCGGTCGCCTACGAAGCGGCGGTCGATGGCGGCCGCGCCATGCTCTACCGCACGACGACCGGTTACGCCGTGGTCAAGAGCGATCTCGGCCGCGCCGCATCGGCAACGATCGGCATCGCCAAGCGCTCGGCGAACTGGCTGGCGGCGAAACTGCCTGACGGTCTGTAACCGGCCCTCAGGCCGTTCCGATCAGTGCTTTGATGGCGCGATAAAAAGTAGACGAAAACAGCTCGCCCGGATCGTATTGCCGCTTCTTCGCCAGGAAAGACGGCAGTTCCGGATAGGAGGCAAGCAGCTCCTTGCCCGTATAATGGAGCTGGTAAGGCAGGAAAAACCGCCCGCCATGCTTGATCGTCACGTCGATCAGCGCCCTTGTCAGCGCCCGCATCCTGGCATTGCCGTCGGCGTCGGTCGGCTGATTGATGTAGAGCACGAGCGAATAGGCCGGCTCCGGCGCATAATTCAGCGCCACATCCTCTTTGTGGACGATGCGCACCGAGGCGTTGAGCACCGGCAGGCTCTGGTTGCGCAGGATCTCGCGCGCTTCCGCGATGAACGGGTTATAGGCTGCCCGCGGGATAAAATATTCATGCAATATGTCGGTTTCGTCGAGCAGGTCGTTGAACAGATAGGGCACTGAATCGTGCATCGGGTTGTTGCGCGTGACCAGGCAGGCCTCGCCTTCGGCCATTGCCGTCGTCCGCGCCACAGTGCAGCTCTCGAATTTCGGCTCCAGCGTCTTTTCGGTGAACCATTTCAGCTCCTGGAACAGGCTGCCCCATTTCGCCAGGTTGATGATCACCCGCTTGAGCCCAACCGAACCCGGTTCGCCGATTGCCGGCTGGTCGGCCGGCGGCTGGTCGGCCACCTTGTCGTAGCGGTAGACGATCATGTCTTCGAGGAAGTTGCCCGGTGCCGTCGACAAATGGCCGTAGAACAGGCCGATGTCCCTGTTGGGCTCCAGCACCTCGGCAAAGAATTTCGGAAAATCGTCCGATTTGATGATCGCGCGCGAGGTCCGGTAGACGGCGTTGTCGACGATGTCGAGCGTCGCCTCCAGCACCACGCCGAACAGGCCGTAGCCGCCGACGACGTGGCGGAACAGCTCGGTGTTTTCGGTCGGTGAGCAGGTCGTCACCGAGCCGTCGGCCAGAATCACCCGCATCGAGCGGATCGAGCCGGCGACCGAGCCGGCCTGATGGTCCATGCCGTGGGCGTTGACCGACAGCGAGCCGCCGACCGAAAAGATGTCGGTCGACTGCATCGCCTTCACAGCGAAGCGCGGGTGCAAAAGGTCCTGGATGTCGTGCCAGCGCGCGCCCGGCTGCAAGGTCATCGTCTTCGCCGCCGCATCGACGCCGACTTTGTTGAATTTGCGCATGTCGAGCACCAGCGCATTGTCGTCGAAGGCGTGGCCGCCCATCGAATGGCGCACCGCCGCGACCGAGATCTTTAGGCCATTGGCCCGGGCAAAGCCCAGCGCGCTCGCAATGTGGTCTTCCTCGCTGACTTCGACGACGCCGTAGACCGGCGTCACCGACAGGCCGCTGGCATCGTTGATGTCGCCACCCTTGGTCAGCCATGGCAGCGATGGATCGTACGCCGGCGCGTTCTCCAGCGGCTTCAGCGCCAGGTCGATGCCGTCAATGTCGGCGATGCGCCCGGAATTCTTCTGCCCCGACGGACCACGCGCCAGCCGCGCCACGGTCGTCCCGCCCCACAGCATCGCGCCGCCGACTACCGCCGCACCCAGCAGCAACCGCCGCGACAGGCGAAACCCCTTGCGTTCCTCGACCGTAGCCCCACCCCACTGTCCCATCGATAGCGCCGGATTGAGACAAAAACCATACCGGCGCTTGACGGGAGCGCCGATACGACATGAAATCGGTGGCCAAAGAACAGATAAAGCAAGCATATCGGCTGTCGCGCCGCCCCTCATCCGCCTGCCGGCACCTTCTCCCCGTATAGTGACGGGGAGAAGGGAGTAACTGCAACCTTCGCGCTCATCTTGCGACGTCGAAAACTGGCGAAAGCGTTGATGAAAGCGCCTTTCTCCCCGTCACTATACGGGGAGAAATGCCCGGCAGGGCAATGAGGGGCGGCGCTAACGCGGAAAAACGATGCCTTCCGGCTATTCCACCGCCTAGTCCTTCACACCGATCTTGCGCACCAGCGCCGCGGTCGCCAGGATCGCGCCCATGTCGGCGATCATCGGCGCGACATGCTTGGTGTAGTCGAGGCGCGTGGAGATGTCCGGCAACTCGAAAAAATTCCTTTCCTGCGGCAACAGCAGGAAACCGTCGCTGCCGTTGAGCGCAACGCGTGCCGGATCGTTCGGCCGGGTTTCGCCGAGCCATTGCAGTGCCTGCGCCAGCCGGCCGGTCACCAGCGGCCGCGCCGCCTCGATATTGTCGGTGCGGAACTCGTAGGCGGCATCGAGCTCCGGCACGCCGCAGGACAGCTCCTGCATCTTGCTGCCGAAAATGCCGCGGAAGAAGCCGACGGCCCTGTTGGTCCGGCGCGCGGCCACCAATGTGCCGGGGAACGGCACGATCGTCTCGAAGGCGACGATGACGCCCTTGAACACTGCCGTCGTGCTCTTGCCCGTCCCTTCCCGGAGATCTGCTTCGTAAAGCTCGAACGGAAACTCTTCGTAGCGGCCGGAGAAAACATCGTCGAAAGACTGTCGGTTGAACGGACCAACCGTCTCGCGCGGCAGCCGGTCGAACGAATTCGGCTTGACGTTGTGCCGGTACTGCATGTCCTCGATGAAGCCGAAGATGACCGGCAACAGCGTGCTGCGAAACGACTGCTGCAATTTGCTCGCCGGCTTGATCGCTTGGAAATAGAGCAGGATCGCAGCCAGGAATCCGCCGATATAGAGGAACACATGTGGGGTCGAGAACCACTGCTCGTTGGGGTCGGCAACCCCGTTGAAGAGCCAGGCCACAAACGCGACGAACACCAGCACCAGCCCGATGAACAGCGGCACCCGCCAGCCCGTCTGACGATGGGCCGAAGCCCTTTCGGCCTCATAGGCCTCGATGTCCTTCTTGATGCCGGCGATCACCGCTTCGCTCGGCATGAAATCCGCAGTTTCCATCGCCAACCCGCCGTCACAAGCCTGCCCGTGTGGGGCATGATAGCCGGTTTTGCGGGCTGCGTCAGCGCAGCCATCAACGCGCGGCACCGAGGATCGCATCGAGGCGGGCCTGAGCCTTTTGCCTCGATTTTCCCGCCAGCGCTTCAACCGGCACCAGCCGCTCATGGTCGCCGGCGCGCAGCCGCATGAAGGCATGCAGCCGGTAGGCGGCGATGGCCCCGCGGGTGCTGGGATCGGCGCTGATATCGACGACGAAAATGGCGCCGATGCGGCCGGGCCAGGGCTGGCGCGCCAAGGCAGTGCCGAAGAAATCGCCGAGTCCATAGGCGACGAGCGTCTTGCCGATCCGCTCGATCGGCTGCACGACATGGGCATGATGTCCGGCGACCAGGCCGACGCCATGTTCGGCCAGAAGCCGCGCCAGTGTGCGCGTTTTCGCACGCGGAAAATGTCGGAATTCCCAATCCCAGTGCGGTACCACGCATAAGAGGTCGACACCCTCAGCGGCGTCGCGCGGCCATTGCGCCGGATTGCTTGCCATCGAGACACGGCCCCCGAACTGAGCCGCGTCGGCATTGCGCCAAAGGGTGAAGGCGGCAAAGCCTATTGTCAGCGCTCCGACCGCAAACCGCTCGACTGGAGCCCCAGCACCGATCGTGCGGATGCCGAGCCGCGCCACCGCGGCGACCGTCTCGTCGAAGCCCGCAATGCCCTGGTCGAGCACATGGTTGTTGGCCAGCGACAGCACCAGTTTTTCGCGCGAGATACCGGCGGCTGCCAGCGCCTCGGCAAGAAACCGCTCGCTCATCGCATGGCGCGTGCCAAGCCTGGTGCCCAAGACAGCACTTGGCCGTTCCACCACCGGACTTTCGCAATTGCCGACCACGAGATCGGCCGAGGCGAGCAGTGCCGCAATCGCCGGATCGCATTCCGGCGTATCGCGATTGGCGACTGCCGAGATATCGCCGACGAAAGCCAGCCGCACCACCCGTGCCGGCATCGGCTCGAGCAGGGTCGCTGCCGCCGGCGCGAAGCCGCGGTCGTCGCCGTCGAGCGAAGGCCGGAGGAAGCGCGGCAGCCATGACAGTTTGTAGGAAAGCGGATAATTCGACACGCGACGCCCAATGGTTTGCCCTGTGTAGACCGTCTGCCGGATCGGTTGAAGCGTCGACTCTCAGCACAGATGAAATACAAATGAAATGATGACCGGCCTGTCCGAAGGTAACAGGCACCGTGAACCAAATGGGTGTATGGTTCGTGCGGAGCGACAAAGAGGGGCGACCAAGATGACGCGTTTTTCGAGGCTGATGGCAGGCGCCATCGTTCTTTTCCTGCCGCTGTCTTCGGCCAGCGCCGCGGCTCCCGAACCGGCGGCCCTGTTCGAGGCAAAAACCGTGGCCGAACGCGACAGCGCCCTTGCCGCGCTGGAAGCCGCAGCGCCCGGCGATCCGGCATCGGCCTATGCCGCCGGCGCCGGCGAATTCTTCACCGCGTTGGAGATCCTGGCCAGCGGTCTGCACCGCCACGGTTTCGACAGCCCGCAATCGTTCATGCTGCCGCTGATGCGGCTGCCGGTGCCGGACAATGCCAATCCCGAGCCGCTAACCTACGAACAATTCCGCGCCATTCTCGTCGCCTTCCGCGACCGGTTGGAGAAATCCGCCGCCACGCTCGGCTCCGTGCCCGCCGACGCGGAGATCGGCATGGTCATCGACCTCACCCGTCTCGGCATCGACCTCAACGAGGACGGCACGATTGCGCCGGACGAAAGCGCTGCGGCGATCATGGCGTCGCTGTCACGCGGCGGCGGTGCGCCAGACGCGGCCGCACCCGCCCTCACCTTCCGCTTCGACCGCGCCGACGGCTATTGGCTGCAGGGCTATGCCGAGTTCCTGATGGCGCAGGCCGATTTCTGGCTGGCACATGATTTCAGCAACACGTTCGACGGCTCGTTCCACATGCTGTTTCCGCGCGCAAAACTGCCGCTGCAGGACACGCTCGTGCCGCTGGACGGCGGCATGAATGGCGGCATTCTGTCGTCCGAATGGCGCCTCGCCGATTTCATTTCGCTGGTCCATCTGATCAACTGGCAAGTGGTCGAGCCAGAGCGCCGGCAAGCGGCACGCCGCCATCTCATGGAAATGATCCGGCTGTCGCGCGAGGACTGGAAAGCCATTCGCACCGAAACCGACAATGACCGCGAATGGCTTCCCGGGCCGCAGCAGAAAGGCGCCAGCCCACTCACCGGCCTCGAAGTCGGTGAGCAGCAGGTGCAGGCCTGGCTCGGCGCCCTGGCTATGGCCGAGGATCTTCTGGAGGGCCGCACCTTGCTGCCGCATTTCCGCATCGCCGACAAAGGCATCAACATGAAGCGCTTCTTTGATGAGCCAAAGCCCTTCGACCTGGTGCTGTCGATCACCGGTCCAGCCATCGCGCCCTATCTCGAACGCGGGAAGATTCTCACCAGCGAGGAGTTCAACCAGATCCAGCGTCAGTTCGGCGGCGCCGGGTTTCTGACATTTGCGCTGTGGTTTAATTGAGGGGCATATTTGGACGCGCCTCCTGACACCCTGCTGTCAGCAGCCAAATTGCGCCTCGCGCCCCTCACCACTCCGCTCTTTCCATTTTGGCCGATACCTCCCATATTCGGGGCCATGGCCAGACTCTCCGACAAGAAAACGCCGCCGCCGGCGAATGACGATCGCGCTTCGCCCCCCAAGCGGCGCAGCCCGCTGACCGATTTCCTCGATGCCTCGGAGCCGCTGCACAAGGGCGGCTTTGCCGAAGCGCCGCAGGCCGAGTTCACCGGCGCGCCGCTGACCGGCTCGATCGCCGACTGGGCCGAGCAGATCGAGCAGGAAGCCGAGAAGGAAGGGCGCCTTTCCGGCAAAGACGGCGGCAAATCGCCGAAGCCGGCGAAGAAAATCCCCGAGCGCTCCTCTTCCCCCGGCCGTACGGCACGCGGTACCTCGATGGGCGGGGCGGCCTCGGCGCGGGAGCGCACTGCGGCCGGTCTCAATCCTGTCGCCGGCCTCGACGTCTCACTGGAAGAGGCCGAGACGATGGCCTCGGGCGGCGTCACCGCCACCGTCGCGGCGCTGTCGGCGCTGATCGAATCCGGCAATCCGCTGCACAAGGACGGGGTGCTGTGGACGCCGCACCGCCCTGCCCGGCCGGAGAAATCCGAAGGCGGCATCGCCATCAAGATGGTTTCGGATTTCGAGCCGGCCGGCGACCAGCCTACGGCGATCAAGGATCTCGTCGAGGGCGTCAACAGCAACGACCGCACCCAGGTTCTGCTCGGCGTCACCGGCTCCGGCAAGACCTTCACCATGGCCAAGGTGATCGAGGAGACGCAGCGCCCCGCTCTGATCCTGGCGCCCAACAAGACGCTTGCCGCGCAGCTCTATTCCGAGTTCAAGAAATTCTTCCCGGAAAACGCCGTCGAGTATTTCGTCAGCTACTACGACTATTACCAGCCGGAGGCCTATGTGCCCCGGACCGACACCTATATCGAGAAGGAATCCTCGATCAACGAGCAGATCGACCGCATGCGCCACTCGGCGACGCGTTCGCTGCTCGAGCGCGACGACGTCATCATCGTCGCCTCGGTCTCCTGCATCTACGGTATCGGCTCGGTCGAGACCTATACCGCGATGACCTTCCAGATGCAGATCGGCGACCGGCTCGACCAGCGCGCGCTGCTCGCCGACCTCGTCGCCCAGCAATATAAGCGCCAGGACATCAACTTCGTCCGCGGCTCGTTCCGGGTGCGCGGCGACACGATCGAGATCTTCCCGGCCCACCTTGAAGACCGCGCCTGGCGCATCTCGCTATTCGGCGACGAGATCGAGGCGATCACCGAATTCGATCCGCTGACCGGACAGAAGACCGGCGAGCTGAAGAGCGTCAAGATCTACGCCAATTCGCACTATGTGACGCCGCGCCCGACCTTGAACCAGGCCATCAAGTCGATCAAGGACGAGCTCAAGCACCGGCTGGTCGAACTTGAACGGGCCGGCCGCCTGCTCGAAGCGCAGAGGCTTGAACAGCGCACCCGCTTCGACCTGGAGATGCTGGAAGCGACCGGCTCCTGCGCCGGCATCGAGAATTATTCGCGTTATCTGACCGGCCGCCAGCCTGGCGATCCGCCGCCGACCTTGTTCGAATACATCCCCGACAATGCGTTGGTCTTTGTCGACGAAAGCCACGTCACCATACCGCAGATCGGCGGCATGTATCGCGGCGACTTTCGCCGCAAAGCGACGCTGGCCGAGTATGGTTTCCGCCTGCCGTCCTGCATGGACAACCGGCCGCTCCGCTTCGAGGAGTGGGACGCCATGCGCCCGCTTTCCGTCGCGGTTTCCGCAACGCCCGGCGGCTGGGAGATGGAACAGTCCGGCGGCGTTTTCGCTGAGCAGGTCATCCGCCCGACCGGCCTGATCGACCCGCCGGTCGAAGTGCGCCCGGCCAAGAGCCAGGTCGACGATGTGGTCGGCGAGATCCGCGAAACGACGAGGGCAGGCTACCGCACGCTGGTCACCGTGCTGACCAAGCGCATGGCCGAGGACCTGACCGAATATCTGCATGAGCAAGGCATTCGCGTGCGCTACATGCACTCCGACATCGACACGCTGGAGCGCATCGAGATCCTGCGCGATTTGCGGCTCGGCGCCTTCGACGTGCTCGTTGGTATCAACCTGTTGCGCGAAGGCCTCGACATTCCCGAATGCGGTTTCGTCGCCATCCTCGATGCCGACAAGGAGGGCTTCCTGCGCTCCGAGACATCGCTGATCCAGACCATCGGCCGCGCCGCCCGCAACGTCGACGGCAAGGTCATCCTCTACGCCGACCAGATCACCGGCTCGATGGAACGAGCGATGGCCGAGACCAGCCGCCGCCGCGAAAAGCAGATGGAGTGGAACCAAGCCAACGGCATCACGCCGGAATCGGTCAAGTCGCGCATCTCCGACATCCTGGACTCGGTCTACGAGAAGGATCATGTCCGCGCCGACATCTCGCAGTTCACCGACAGCGCCGGCGCGATGATGGGCAACAATCTGAAAGCCCATCTCGACGCGATGGACAAGCAGATGCGCGACGCCGCCGCCAACCTCGACTTCGAAAAGGCGGCCCGCATCCGCGACGAGATCAAGCGGCTGCGCGAGATGGAACTGTCGATCTCCGACGATCCGCTGGCCAAATATGCCGACATGGAAAGCCCCGTCTCCGGCCGCGAGAAGGGCAAGCACAACAAGGGCGTGGCCAAACATCGTACATCAGAGGAACAGGAGCGTTTCCGCAAACTCGACGAGGCACGTGCCGCCGAAGAGGCGGCCCGGCCCAACCTCTTTCGCAAGCCCGCGCTCGACGAGATGGGCGCCGACGGCGCCGTACCGGTCAAGAAGCCGCTCTTTGCCAAACCGTCGCTCGACGCAATGGGGCCGGGCACCGACATGCCGACGCCGGCCGGCGCGGTGTCGCGTTCACTGTTCAAGAAACAGTCGGCCGAAGAAGCGCACGGCTCCGATTTCGGCATCCCCGGAGAGCCGACCAAACCGCTGTTCAAGAAAAACTCGCTCGACGAGATGACAGTGCGCCGGACCGAGAAGCCGGTTGAAGGAAAGGTGCCGGCCAAGCCACAGCCGATCTCCCCCCGTGTGGGGGAGATGCCCGGCAGGGCAGAGGGGGGCGCGAAGGATCGCAATGATTCTGCCAAACCCATTGTCCGCGAACGTGCCGGCATCGGTTCCTACGAAGACCCCGCCGACGCCCGCCGCGAAAAGCGCCGGCCCGGCAAGACGGGGCGGCCGGGGCGGTAAGGCTTCGGAGATCAGTAGCGGTTGCGGACTTTCAGCGCCCGCGCCTAGAATGAACGATGGTGGTCGTTCGCAGACTTGAAGAGGAAGAGTTCAAGGCTTGCTTTGTGCAGCCTATGGCAGACGTCACCGCCACGGCGGACGCTGCCGTAGACATTTGGCAGTATGTCGATGCGCTGGATCTCGATGAACTTGGCGTGCCTTATTTGAACGACGTCCACTATGTCTACCGCGACGCCCGGAACCGGTTCGACCAAGTTTTGATCGGCACAGGCCGGTTCAACACCGTTCTCGTGATTGTTGTCGAGCTCGGCAGAAGCACGGTGTTCGGGCATTTCCTGCTTGACCTGAACAAGGAATTCGGAGCAAGCGGTGGCCACTTGAGGTCCGTCTAATGTCGTCCGTTTTCCCTGAGACAATGGTATGATGCTACTTCCAGACAGTTCCACTGAAGTCTCTTTTGAACCGTCGATCGACGCTCGCTTTCCATATGCGGACGCAAGTTCGGCTTCAGCTATAATCGCGCAGGGGTGGTCGATCTCGCTCAACGCAGCCTTTTGTGTTCTCCACGAGCTATGCCGCCCACCGGTCGGCAAGGCAGTTTCGAAGGAAAGATTGCTTGAACTTGTCGAGGAATGGTCGATGGGACCTGATCATCCACTAAAACAACCAGTGCTTCGCTGCGCACAAGCTCTCATTCAGGACGAGCCGCTGCCGTGGCGCGAAGCTTCTGCCGTGATGCAACAAATCGGGCTACACGAAGGCCAGCGGGCGGCACTCGCGATCGCTTACTTTGCTGGCGATAGTTCCAGCAATGAAGGCGATACTACCCTAGGCAACACTGATCATCGCATTCGTCAAACTTGGGCGATCAAAGGCGTCTAGAGAGCGCAAAACCGTCGTGTCGAATCAGCCGGGCCCGACCAGCCGAACACGCCCCCTTGCCATCGACCCTGCCCTTGGTGTAGCCTAGTTCCCACACTGGAACGTCTTGAAAGGGCGTGTTATTTTCTCACCACCGTCAGCGCGGCCCTGTCTCTGCCCTGCGAGCTTGCTTGCAGGGCTGACCAGAGACGGTCCGGGTTTTTCTTCCCGCTTCGATTTTTTGGTCCGCCCTTTGTGGTGCTGCAACGCCGAGCCTGATGGCCAGCCTGCGCACCGTCAAAGTGCATTGAACCGGAACTCACTCCGGCCAGACCAGAGAAATCGACATGGCCCTGATCAGCCTCAAGTCTCTCGGCGTCACCATGCGTGCGCCGCTCTTTTCCAGCCTTGATCTCGGCACCGGCGACCGGCTCGGCATCGTCGCCGCCAACGGGCGCGGCAAATCCACTTTGCTGAAGTGCCTGACCGGCGAGATCGAAGCCACCACCGGCGACATCACCCGCACGCGCGGCCTGCGCGTCGGCTATGTCGAGCAAGTCGCCCCGGCAGCGCTGGCCGGGCGCAGCTTTCATGAGGTGGTGGCAGATGCCTTGCCGTCCGAGCAGGCCGAAAGCGAGCTGTGGCGCGTCGATGTCGTTCTCGATTCGCTCGACGTGCCCGAGCCGATGCGTGAGCGGCCGATGCGGGCCTTGAGCGGCGGCTGGCAAAGGCTGGCGCTGATTGCCCGGGTCTGGGTCACCGACCCCGACGTCCTGCTTCTCGACGAGCCGACCAATCACCTCGATCTCGCCAAGATCAGTCAGCTCGAGATCTGGCTGAACGCGCTGCCGCGCGAGGTGCCGGTGGTGATCGCCAGCCACGACCGGGCGTTTCTCGACGCGACGACCAACCGCACCCTGTTCCTTCGCCCCGAACAATCGCCGGTGTTTTCGCTGCCCTATTCGCGGGCGAGGCTTGTGCTGAACGAGGTCGACGCCTCGACCGAGCGCAAATTCCAGCGCGACATGAAAGTGGCGCAGCAGCTGCGCCGGCAGGCCGCCAAGCTCAACAATATCGGCATCAATTCCGGCAGCGACCTTTTGACGGTCAAGACCAAGCAGCTCAATCAGCGAGCAGAGCGCCTGGAAGACGCGGCAGCGCCGGCACACCGCGAGAGATCGGCGGGCGCCATCAAGCTCGCCAATCGCGGCAGCCATGCCAAGGTGCTGATCACGCTCGACGATTTGGGGGTCGAAACACCTGACGGCACGCTGTTGTTCAGGACCGGCAAGCGCCACATCTGCCAAGGCGACCGCATCGTCCTGCTCGGCCGTAACGGCGTCGGCAAATCACGGCTGATCAGCCTGATCCGGAACGCCATCGTCGAGCCGGAAACGGCGGCGCAAAGCCTGAAGGTGACGCCGTCGACGGTGCTCGGCTATAGCGACCAGGCGCTGTCGGGCATTAGCGGCGACGATACGCCGCTGGCCATGCTGTCGCGCAGATTCGACGTCGGCGAGCAGCGTGCCCGCTCGCTGCTGGCGGGCGCCGGCGTCAGCATCGACATGCAGGAGCGCAGGATCGGCGTGCTGTCGGGCGGACAGAAGGCGCGGCTGATGATGCTGGCGCTCAGGCTCGCCAATCCCAACTTCTATTTGCTCGACGAGCCGACCAATCATCTCGACATCGATGGCCAGGAAGCGCTGGAAGCGGAATTGCTGGAACATCAGGCGAGCTGCCTGCTCGCCTCGCACGATCGCTCCGTCATCCGCGCGGTTGGCAACCGCTTCTGGCTGATCGAAAAACGCCGGCTGACCGAGGTCGACAGCCCGGAGGAATTCTTCCGGGAGGTTGCCGAAGCGGGCGGTTGAAGGATTGCGGAAAAAAATTCCGGCGCTCTGTCGGATGATGATCGCATGCCACGTCCTTGGGACGCCGACACGGTGATGCCGGCGCCAATCGAGGAGAAAGCATCATGTCTATTCTGTCATCCATAGGTCACGCCGTGACCCGTTACTCGGCGGCTCGCGCCCGTTATCGCAGCGAACGCGCCATCCTTTCATTGCCGATGGAATTGCGCAAAGATATCGGCTGGCCGGAGATTGTCGTCGACGCGCAAAACAGCCCGCGGATTCGCATCGCAGGATGAAGGAGACCAACTGGCCATCGCGGCAAGCGCCATTTCGAGCCCGCACTCGGCATTTAAAAAAAACATCGGCCGTGTAGGACTGTCACCGTCTCATTCGTCCTGTGGTTCGCAAAGGCAAACCAAACGCAAAGAGGAGCACGACATGAATGACCAGCCGCAGACCCAGCCCGCCGCCAAAGTTCTTGGCGGATTGACTCCCTACCTTCAGCTGGACGGCGCTTTCAAAGCCGCCGAATTTTACCAAAAGGCCTTCGGTGCCGAGCAGGTCTTTGCCTATCCGCCGGACGAACAGGGCCGCACCATGCATATCCATCTCCACATCAACGGCTCGACGCTGATGCTTTCCGATTTCTATCCCGAGCACGGAATGGCCGCTGTGAAGCCGCAGGGCTACACAATGCAGCTCCATCTCGGCAGCGACGACATCGACGACTGGTGGAAACGGGCCGTCGAGGCAGGCTGCAAGGTCGCCATGCCGCTGCAAGTGATGTTCTGGGGCGACCGCTGGGGCCAGCTGACTGACCCCTTCGGCGTGGAATGGGCGATGAACGCGCCGGTGAAGAAAGCCTGACCTTTCGCGAATGGCGAGGCGCCCTCACCGGCCGATGCCGGTGAGGCATCTCTTCGAAAAATCTCCCAGGAGGAGTCCCCCATGTCCTATGTCGATGGTTTCGTACTCGCCGTGCCGAAGGCAAAGCTCGATGCCTACAAGAAGCTGGCGGGAACCGCCGGCGCCGTCTGGAAGGAGCACGGTGCGCTTGCCTATGTCGAATGTGTCGGCGATGACGTGCCCTATGGCGAGATCACCTCGTTCCCGCGCGCCGTGCAGGCCAAGGACGACGAGATCGTCGTGTTCTCATGGATCGTCTATGAATCTCGGCAGAGCCGCGACGCGGTGATGGCCAAGGTGATGGCCGACCCGCGTCTCAAGCCGGACTGGTCGACGATGCCGTTCGACGGCAAGCGCATGATCTTCGGCGGCTTTCAGCCGTTCATGGAGCTTTAGGCGCAGCGGCGCTTTAAGCCAGCCTGTCGAGCAGCGGCTTCAGCCGGTCGCCATAGCGCTTCCACAGATCGACCGAGCCCTGGTACATCGGCTGGCGCACCTGCGCGGCGGACGCCGTGCGCACCGGCCGGTCGGTCTGGTGGAACGACAGCACGGCGTCGTCCCACGGCAGGCCGAGATGGGCAATCAGCGCCCGCGACTGGCCTTCCTGGTCGGCGACGAAATCCTCGTAGTGAACGTCGTGCACGACGCCCGGCAGCACGGTGTGCCAATGCGCCATGATGTCGGTGTAGAGATTGTGGAAATCGGCGAGTTCGTCGAGATCGTAGCCGTAGCGGTGGCTGTCGCCGCGGAAGTGCACCTTGTAGATCGACAGGCAGGTCGCCGCCGCATCGCGCGCGCAATGGATGACCTTGGCCTTCGGCAGCATCAAATGGATGAAGCCGACCAAGAGGAAATTGCCGGGCATCTTGTCGGTGACGTGCCGGAAACCCGGATAGCGGGCGTGTAGCATGTCAAGGTAGGCTTGGCCGGCCTCGGCATAGGCCTTGTCGAGCATGTCGGCGATGCCCCAGGGAAAGCCGCCCTTTATGCTGAGCGGAAACTGCTTGCCGACCGCCGTCTTCAATATGCTGAGCTCGCCGGCGCCATAGACCTGCGGATGGCTGGCGATGATCTGCTCGACCAGCGTGGTGCCGGAACGCGGCATGCCGACAACGAAGATCGGCGTGTCGTCGGCGATCCCGCTCGGCCGGTGCTTTTCAAAAAAGGCCCTGTCGAACACCGCCTTCATCGCCTCGAACTCGCCGCGCGTCTTGCCGGCGTCGTAGTCGATGCCCTGGCGGCGGATCGCGTTGCCTTCGGCGAAATAGTCGAAAGCGCGGCCATAATCCCTGAGGTCGTCATTGGCCTTGCCGAGGCCGAAGGAAAGCTGCATGCGCGCCAGGCTGCCTTGCGGCGCCTTGGCGTGCTCCGCCTCCATGCGGGCAAGCTCGGCGTCGCGCTCCTTCTGGCGCTTGACCTGGGTGAGCATCAGCCAGGCCCTGGCCAAGCCGGGATCCACCGCCAGCGCCTGCCTGAAAAGATCCGCAGCCTCGTCGAGACTGCCCTTCTCCATCAGCCCGACGCCTAGGCCGTGCAAAAGATCGGCATCCTTCGGCCGTATCGTCAGCGCCTCGCGGAAGGCGGCGAGCGCGTCATCCAGCCGGCCCGCCTCCTGCAGCGTTTCGGCAAGCCCGATGCGGGCGCGGACATGGAACGGGTTGCGGCCAATCGTGCCGCGATAAATATCCTCGGCGCCTTCGAACTGGCCGAGCTGCTTCAGCGCCGAGCCGAGATTGTCGCGCGCCGCCAGCTGGTCCGGCCGAATTGCCACCACTTTGCGGAAGAGATCGGCGGCGGCCGCGACCCGGCCGCGGTCGCGCAGCACGGTGCCTAGATTGTTGAGGAAATCCGGATTGTTCGGCTGCAGACGCACCGATTGTTCGATCAGCGCCAGCCCCTCGGCGCTGCGCCCGGTCTGGTGCAGCAAAAGCCCGAGAAAATGCGCCGCCGCGGCATGGTTTGCCTTTTGCGCCAGCACCTGCCGGTAAAGCGTCTCGGCTTCCTGCCGGCGTCCTGCCTGGTGCAGCTGCAGCGCCTGCTGCACGTACTGGTCGAGCCCCAGGGGCGGCTGCCCGCCTGAGCCGTAACGTGCGCCTGCCGGTTGTCTTGGATTTCTGTTGATGGGAAACCTGCCGTGTTGTCTGCCTGCCGCGATCTAGGCCATCGCTGCGGCGCGTGCAAGAGCAGGCGGCGGTCGCTACGAAGCGAATCCCCCGGACCGGCGGCCTAGCGGAAGTCGGCCGGCGTCAGCACATACACGGTCTTGCGGCCATACGAGTAGGCCTTGCGCGCAGCATCGTGGATCGACGAACGCTGCGCATCGAAAGCGCTGAGATATTCGGCTTCGGTTCCGCTTGCAGCCGGGCTTGCAGCCGAAAGTGCCGCAACCTCGACGAAGAACGGGACTTCGGCCATGCCGTCATGGCCCACGAAACGAATGCGCTTAGCCGCCGCGTCATAGGAGCGGCTGGGATTGGGGAAATTCAGTGTCATCGCCGCGCGTCAAATCAGGCGGTTGCTTTCGGCAAGCTGGCGCGCCCGCCGCGCCGTGCCGTCTGTGTCGGCAATCCTTCGCCTTGCCGCCTCGTCGCTTCTTATCGTGAGGCGCGGCGACATGACCTTTGTCGGCTTGACGACAGGATTGACAACAACTGTCGGGACATCCGGTGTTCTTGCGGAATTCATGACTCTATTCCCTTCATACCTAAATAAACACAAATGCCGGAGGAATTCTTCCGGAACTTCTTCAAACAATTTTTGGTGCCCCGGGGGGATCGTATCATCGTTTCGCAAATAACCATAGAAGAGTAATTTTACGCTGGTAGGGGCAAGAAGCCGGAATCTTCTTGAATACGCCGCATTTTCAGACTATTGGTATGGAACCGTTTTTGGGCCATACTTGGCCCCTCGCGGCGTCAGGGGTTCTCGGCCCGCCAAACTCATTCCAGATCGCCGACACCCGGTACCGCAATCCAGGCCCCGTTTTCGGGGCCAGGCCGGAAAGAACTTCAAGGCACAAGAATGTCTGCCCGCACCACTCATTCCATCGCGCATTTCGCGGCACCTTTCGTGCTTGGCGGGCTGGATGGCGTGCAGCCGGCCGGCGACTATGACATCGACCACGACGAGGAACTGATCGACGGCATGTCGTGGCTTGCCTGGCGCCGCGTCGCCACTTTCATCCATCTGCCGGCAAGGACGGTGAAAAGCCCGACCAGCCAGCTTGTCGCCGTCGACCACGCCGAACTCGAAGCAGCGCTTCGGCACGACCAGGAGAATGTCACATGATCCGCTTCCAGCAGAGTGCGCGGCGCACGGACACGCCGGCGCATATCTTCACCGTCGGCCAGACCGTCCGCATGAAGAGCCGCATCGGCCTTGCCCAAAAGACCGCAGAGCTGTTCCAGATCAAGAGCCGGCTGCCGGTCAAGGACGGCTCGCCGCAATATCGCATTCGTAGCGAGCAGGAGACGTATGAGCGGGTCACCACGGAAGACAATCTCGAACCGGTCGACAACCCGGCCGGCTGACCGATAGCAACATCCACATTACCACCCACGCACGAGGGATCAGAAATGGCCAAGGGTCAACAGCGCAGCAACCGCGAGACACGCAAGCCCAAGAAGGACAAGGTGGCTGCAAAGCCGGCCTCGCCCTTCGGCTCAGCGGTCAAGCAGGCGGAGACCGGTATGAAACCCAAGTCCAAGGGCTAGGGTTCGATCGCACGACAATCTGCTGGAGGCGTGCTTGAACTTCATAATCGAGTTCTACCGCTCGCGCGATGCCGACGAAGCGACACTCGATCGAGTGTCGCTGGAGGCGCCGAACCTGCGCGCCGCCCTGCAAGGCGCCGCCACGCTGCTTCACACGCTGATGATGCCGCAGATCCCCGATCGCCTGCGCATCTCCAACGAGGACGGCGCCGAGCTCTACGCCGGCCCCGCCGATGGTGCCTATCCGGCCGAACTGTGAGGCCGGTGCGCTAGCACGGCCCGTCATCGACGACGCGATAATCCGCCGCGCGGGCCTCGCATTCATTGGGGAATGTGCGCAGTTCGCCATGGCGACGGGCACAGACCGGGCGGTATTCGCGGGTGCAGAATGTCTGCTCCTCGCCGCCGCCACCACCGCCACGGCACTCCCCTTCACGGATGATGCGGTATCCGGCCCGTTCAGCAAGGCAGGCATTGGCGAAGGTCTGGCGGTCGCCGCCGCGTCGGGCGCAGACCGGGTCATATTGCTTGGTGCAGAATTGCGGCTCCGGCCTTGGCGGGCGCGGCCCCGGCCCCTCATCGACCACGACGGTGCAGGCCGCAAGAATTGCCGACAGGAACAAGATGGAAAAACCCTGCCGCGAGAAGATTGCCGCAAGAAACCGCATGAATATTTCCTCCCTCGAAACTCCCGCCCCCGCATAAATCGCGCCTGCGTCGGCCGATCTTCGTCAATCTCGCCATTCTGCTGCCGAATGCAACCCCGTTTGCAGCCTGGCGGCATGCAAACCAGGGCGGCCTGCCGGCGCAAACCCAAAAACGGCACAGGCCTCGCTTGCTGGACCATGCCTGGGTGGCTTCTGGCCGATGACCGCGCGAAGAACCGGAACTATCGGTGCGATGCGTCGGGATGTGCCCATTTGGGCGGCCCGCGGCTCTATCTTGCAAGCATCACGTTTCCGTGCGATAAATTTTGTGTTCGGGCATTTGCGACCCGGAGAGCGGAACGTTTTGGACGACCTTTCCCCGATACTGTGAATCTCTGACAGCCCCGTTTTCGGCGGGGGGTTTTACCATGCGCCAATGCATGACTGCCGAAGCAACCACCGGGACTTGCCCACGGCGCCAGGCGGCGGGCGGAACCACCAAGACTGACACGGGTGAAGGAGTTTCCCCAATGGCCCAGACCGGCACCGTTAAATTCTTCAACGCTACCAAAGGCTTCGGCTTCATCACGCCCGATGGCGGCGCCAAGGATGTGTTCGTCCACATCTCGGCGATCGAGGCTTCCGGGCTGCGCACGCTCGTCGACGGTCAGAAGGTCACCTTCGATGTCGAGCCCGACCGTATGGGCAAGGGTCCGAAAGCGGTCAATCTCCGCGCCGCCTGATCCACGGCGTGCCGCGCGTCCTTCCGGGGTGTGAGGATGCTGCAAGGCTTTGGAGTGAATTTGAATTTTATAAAGGCGCGGCGGTTTTCGTCGCGCCTTTTGTGTTCTGGGATGCTTGCAGGCGCCCGCAAAACTTTCTCTTGCCGATAGCACTAAAATAAAGGACAAATTTCCGTCCGGGCATTTGCCGGCCCGAGACTGGACTTGTGGGATCAAAGGAGCTTCCCATGCCGCAGACCGGCACCGTCAAATTCTTCAATCATGCCAAGGGCTTCGGCTTCATCACGCCGGACGACGGGGCAAAGGATGTCTTCGTCCATATTTCGGCCGTGCAGGCGTCGGGTCTTTCCGGTCTTGAGGATGGGCAGAAAGTGACATTCGACACCGAGCCGGACAAGCGCGGCAAGGGTCCGAAAGCCGTCAACCTGTCGATCGGCTGAACCAGTCCTGGACAGAATGGACGCAGGCCGTTTGGCCTGCGGTTTTCGCCGCACGCGTCGAACCGCCAGTCAACTTTCGTTCAGCCCCCGTTCAGCCACGGTCCCATATTAATCTTCGCTAAAGCCGGACCGCATCCCCCCGAAACGACCCGGGCCGGCACGAAGGAGACCGACATGAACCGGATTTTCAAGACTGCCATCCTGTCCGCCGCGGTCGTTGCGACCACGCTTGCGACCTTGCCTGCGGCCAGTGCCGACGAATGGCGCCATCACCGCCGTCACCACGGCAACGGCGACGCCGTTGCGGCCGGCGTCCTCGGGCTTGCGGCCGGTGCCCTCATCGGCGGTGCGCTCGCCAGCCCGCAGCCCCGCTATTACGACCCGGCCTATGATGATGAATACTACCGGCCTGCCCCGGTCCGCCGTTACTACATGCAACCGCGAGTGGCCTATGCCGAAAGCTATGCGGAGCCGTGGACCCGTGGCTGGTACGAATACTGCTCGGACCGCTACCGAACCTTCAACGCCCGCACCGGCACGTTCACCGGCTATGACGGGGAACAGCATTTCTGCACCGCCAATTAACTGAGACAGTTTCCCGTCTGGAAAAGCGCGGTCGCACAGGCCGCGTTTTTTTGTTTCCGGCAAGCGGTTTCAGAGCAGGAACGGATTGCTCCGCCGCTCGTCGCCAAAGCGGCCGCCGGGACCATGGCCGCAGATGAAGCCGATGTCGTCGCCCAACGGCAAAAGCTTCTCCTTGATCGAGGCGATCAGCGCGGCGTGGTCGCCGCCCGGCAGGTCGGTGCGGCCGACCGAGCCGCGGAACAGCACGTCGCCGACATGGGCGAACTTCGCGGCCCGATTATAGTAGACGACGTGGCCGGGCGCGTGGCCCGGACAATGGAACACCTCAAACACATGTGAGCCAAACGAAACGGTCTCGCCTTCGGCAAGAAACCGGTCGGGGACACAGTTGCGCACGGGATCGGTGATGCCGTAGCGCTTCGCCTGGGCCTCAAGATTGGCGAGCAGCGGCCGGTCGGCGGCATGCGGGCCGATGATCTCGATGCCGAGTGCCTCCTTCAGCTCCATGGCGCCGCCGGCATGGTCGATATGGCCATGCGTGATCCAGATCGCCTCGGCAGTGATCGCATTGTCCTTGAGCGCCGCCAGCACCTTGTCGATGTCGCCGCCCGGATCGACGACGACGCCGCTCTTGTCGTCCATGTCGAAGAGGATGGTGCAGTTCTGCTGGAACGGCGTGACCGGCACGATGCTGGCGTTGAGCTTGCCCATATTTGTCCTTTCACTCTGTCGGAGCGCTGTGCGTCCCCTCGGACGCACCAGGAATGCTCTAACCTTGCATCAGGCCTGATGTAGAGACACACGCGAACGGCGTCCACCACCCTCACAAACGGCAGAAGACAAACGACAAAAATCAAAACGGCACAAAAGAAATGGGCGGCCGAAGCCGCCCATTTGGAAAACCTGAAACGTCGAAACTTATTTCTTCATCGCGTTCATGACCGCACCGATGATGCCGGTCAAGATAGCGCCGCCACCGGCACCGCCAATGATGTTTGGAATATTCAACGCGCTGCCGGCCCCTGCCGCCGTAGCGGCTGCTGACGGATCGACCGCGCCACCACCCAGCAGACTTCTCTGATTGGGGTCGGTGAGGTCAAGCGTTTCCTGTCTTTTTTCCGGACCATGTCGCCCCGCGGGTCACTCGCTTCTCTTCGCGGTCGGCGC